>JBEPXL010000014.1:0-18438 GCA_041641935.1 Desulfobacteraceae bacterium
ATCGGCGGCGATGCATTCGAAATCGAACGGATATTCGATGCCTGCGGCATTACCCTCGTCTCCACCTTCAGCGGCAACTCCTCTGTGGACAAGTTCGCCCAGTCCCACACCGCCGATCTGAACATGATCATGTGCCACCGGTCCATCAACTACGTGGCCGAAATGATGGAGACGAAATACGGCATTCCCTGGATCAAGGTCAACTTCATCGGCGCCGAAGCCACCGCCAAATCCCTCCGGAAGATCGGCGAATACTTCGGGGACCAGAAGCTGATGGAACGGATCGAAGCGGTGATCGCCCAAGAGATGCCGGCGGTAGAGGCGGCACAGGCGGAGATTCGTCCGCGGACCGAAGGAAAACGGGCCATGCTCTTTGTCGGCGGTTCCCGTGCCCATCATTATCAGGAGCTGTTCAGTGAACTCGGCATGAAAACCCTTTCCGCCGGTTATGAATTCGCCCACCGGGACGATTACGAGGGCCGCAAGGTACTGCCCGGTCTCAAGGTCGATGCCGACAGCCGGAACATCGAAGAACTGAAAGTTGAAGCCGATCCGGAAAAGTACAACCCCCGCAAGCCGGAAGAAGAGATGGAAGACCTCCGGCAGAAGCGTATGTTTGCAGACTATGAAGGGATGATGCCGAGCATGCAAAACGGCTCTCTGGTCATCGACGACATTACCCAGCATGAGACGGAAAAGCTGATCGAAACCTTCAAGCCGGACATCTTCTGCGCTGGAATCAAAGAGAAGTATGCGGTCCAGAAGAGCGGCGTTCCCATGAAACAGCTCCACAGCTATGACTACGGCGGACCCTATGCCGGATTCACGGGCGCGATCAACTTCTACAAGGATATCGACCGGATGGTCAACAGCCGGGTCTGGAGCTACCTGAAGGCCCCCTGGCAGGAAAGCCCGGAACTGTCGGCTAAATACGCAGATGCCTGGGACTGATACCGTGTGAATCTCCGGGTCTGAGGGGAAACGGTTTCCCCTCAGACCGGCACGCGACCATGTTTAACGCTTCTCTCTTCTTTAAGGAAAACAGATCATGTTACTGAAACATACACCGAAAGAAATTACCGAACGTAAGGCCCTCTCCGTCAATCCGGCGAAGACCTGCCAGCCCATCGGGGCCATGTATGCCTCCCTCGGCATCCACGGCTGTCTTCCCCACAGTCACGGCTCCCAGGGATGCTACTCCTATCACCGGAGCACCCTGACCCGGCACTACAAAGAACCGGTCATGGCGGCAACCAGCGCCTTCACCGAAGGCGCATCGGTCTTCGGCGGACAGGCCAACCTGCTGCAGGCCATCAATAACATCTTCACCGTCTACAATCCGGATGTCATCGCCGTTCACACCACCTGTCTGTCGGAGACCATCGGTGACGATATTCCCCAGATTTTCGGAAAGGCCCGGGCCGACGGCAAAATTCCCGAGGGCAAATATGTCCTCCACACCAGCACGCCCAGTTATGTCGGCTCCCATGTGACCGGATACGGTAACATGGTCAAGGCGATGGTGGATTACTTCTCCGAAAACGGCAAACGGAGCAAAACCGTAAACCTGATTCCGGGATTCGTGGAACCCTCCGATATGGAGGAAATCCGCCGGATCGCCGATCTGATGGGTATCGAAAACATCATGTTTCCGGACACCTCGAAAGTGCTGAACGGTCCTCTGACCGGAAAGTACAAGATGTATCCCTCCGGCGGCGTCACAATCGATGAACTGAAGCAGACCGGCTGCAGCATGGGCTCCATCGCCCTGGGCCGGATCGCCACAATGGGCGCCGCCCGGGCCCTGGACGCCAAGTGCGGTGTTCCCTGTGAAATTCTCGATCTTCCCATCGGTCTCCAGGCCACCGACCAGTTCGTGGACGCCCTCCGGCGCATGGCCGGTGTCAACGTCCCGGATCAGCTCGAATACGAACGGGGCCAGATGGTCGATATCATCTCCGACATGCACCAGTACTTCTACGGCAAGCGGGTCGGTCTGGTCGGTGATCCGGATCAGCTTCTTTCTCTCTGCCGGTTCCTGGTGGCCCTCGACATGTATCCGGTCTACGTGGTCACCGGAACACCGGCGGGCAAGAAGTGGGAAAAGGAACTCCGGGAAGTGCTCAAGGACGTGCCCCAGGAGGTCAAGATCAAGATGCCCGGCGACATGTTCCTGCTGCACCAGTGGATCAAGAATGAACCGGTGGACCTGCTGATCGGAAACACCTATGTCAAGTATATCGCCAAAGACGAAGATATTCCCTGCATCCGGCACGGCTTCCCGATTCTCGACCGGGTCGGCCACAGCTACTTCCCCACCGTCGGATACAGGGGCGGCATCCGTCTCATGGAAAAGATTCTCGATGCCATCCTCGACCGGAAGGACCGGGATGCATCCGATATCGATTTCGAACTGGTAATGTAGGACGGGAAACCGGCAGAAGGCGGCAGTATCCTGACGTGTGCCGCCTTCTCATTTCCCCATCACAGGAAGAAGAGCAACGATATGTCATCCATACCCATTCTCAAAGAGCGTAAAGGACAGATTTACCAGAAGGGTTCCGAACCGTACAAGCTGACCTGCGGCAAGCACAGCCTGGCCGGCTCCGTCAGTCAGCGGGCCTGTGTATTCTGCGGTTCCCGCGTGGTTCTCTATCCCATTGCCGACGCCCTTCACATCATCCACGGCCCCATCGGCTGTGCGGCATACACCTGGGATATCCGCGGCGCCCTCTCCTCGGGTCCGGCGCTCCACCGGTACAGCTTCTCCACCGACCTCCAGGAAAAGGATGTCATCTTCGGCGGCGAAAAAAAGCTCTATCACGCCCTGGGAGAGCTGATCGACGAACACAGCCCGAAGGCGGCCTTTGTCTATTCCACCTGCATTGTCGGGATCATTGGCGACGATGTGGCGGCGGTCTGCAAGAAGGTGAGCCGGGAGAAAGGGATTCCGGTCCTTCCGGTCCATTCCGAAGGATTCAAGGGAACCAAAAAGGATGGCTACAAGGCCGCCTGCAACGCCCTGTTCGAACTGATCGGCCAGGGGCCCACAGACGATATCGGGCCGTACAGCATCAACATCCTGGGAGAGTTCAACATCGGCGGTGAGGCGTGGATTATCAGGGACTACTACAAACGGATGGGCGTCCGGGTGGTCTCGGTCATGACCGGCGACGGCCGGGTGGATGACATCCGCCGCTCTCACGGGGCCGCGCTCAATGTGGTGCAGTGTTCCGGGGCCATGACCTATCTGGCTGAAACCATGAAGGAAAAATATGGCATCCCCTATATCCGGGCCTCCTATTTCGGCATAGAGGATATGTCCAAGGCGCTGTATGATGTGGCCAGTCATTTTCCGGACAACCCGGAGATCATGGAACGGACACAGGCCCTCGTCCGCGAAGAAGTCAATGCCATCTACCCGGAACTGCAGAAAATCCGGCAGTCGGTCCAGGGCAGGCGCGCAGCCATCTATGTCGGCGGGGCCTTCAAGGCTTTTTCGCTGATCAAGGCCCTGCGGTATCTGGACATGCGGGTGGTGCTGGCCGGTTCCCAGACCGGCAATGATGCCGATTATGAAATGCTCCGGGACATGTGCGACGACGGAACGGTCATTCTCGACGATGCCAATCCTCTGGAACTCTCCAAGTACATCGTCGAGAAGAAGGCCGATCTCTTTATCGGCGGCGTCAAGGAACGTCCCATCGCCTACAAGATGGGCATCGGGTTCTGTGACCACAACCATGAACGGAAAACACCGCTGGCCGGGTATGTGGGTATGATCAACTTCGCCCGGGAAGTCTACCGCACGGTCACCAGCCCGGTATGGCAGTTTGCGCCGGTCCGGCAGATTCCGTCCGCACCTGCGGTTCAGACCGGGGAAAGTGAGGTATCGTCATGATACAGGCAGACGTGGAAAAAACACCCAAATATGCGGTCACCCGCAACGCCTGCAAACTCTGCACCCCGCTGGGCGCATCCCTGGTGTTCAAGGGCATCCGGGGAGCGGTATCTCTGCTGCACGGTTCCCAGGGCTGTTCCACCTATATCCGCCGGTATCTCATCAGCCATTACAAGGA
The DNA here is from genome assembly GCA_041641935.1 of Desulfobacteraceae bacterium. Lineage (GTDB taxonomy): Bacteria > Desulfobacterota > Desulfobacteria > Desulfobacterales > Desulfococcaceae > JBEPXL01. Next base: position 4,080 of record JBEPXL010000014.1, read on the forward strand.
GCCCATCGACATCGCCTGCTCCAACTTTGCCGAGGAGACCGCCATTTTCGGCGGCGGCGCCAATCTCAAGATCGCCCTGGAGAATATCCGCCTCCAGTACGCACCGGAGATGATCGGGGTTTCCACCACCTGCCTCAGCGAAACCATCGGCGATGACGTGCCGATGTTCATCAAAGAGTACCGGAACATGTGCGCAGACCAGGAACTGCCGCCGGTGGTGCATGTGGCCACCCCCAGCTACAGCGGAACCCATGTGGACGGTTTCCACGGCGCGGTCAAAGCCACGGTCGCTGCCCTGGCAACGGGGGAACCGTCGGCAAAGCGGCGGATCAACCTCTTTCCCGGGATGCTGTCCCCGGCCGATATCCGGTATCTCAAGGAAATTCTGGATGATTACCACTTCGCCTATACCCTGCTGCCGGACTACACGGAAACACTGGACGGTTCCCTCTGGACCGAATACCAGCGGATTCCGCCGGGCGGAACCCGTGTCAGCGACATTCAGCAGACAGGAAGCGCCCTGGCGACACTGGAACTGGGCCGCATCCTGGGGAGCCAGAAAGAGACTGCGGGAAAGCTGCTGGAAAAACGGTTCGGCGTCCCCTGCCACAGCCTGGGGCTTCCCATGGGAATTCACGAAACCGACCGCTTTTTTCAGACCATGGAAAATATCACCGGCTGGCCCCTGCCGGAAAAATACGCTGCGGAACGGGGCCGGCTCATCGACAGCTACGCCGACGGCCACAAATATGTCATTGAAGCCCGTGCCGTGGTCTATGGCGAAGAGGATATGGTGGTCGGTCTGGTGGCGTTTCTGAGTGAAATCGGCGTCAAACCGGTCCTCTGCGCCACGGGCGGCAAAAGCGGACACCTTCGGGCCAGAATCGCCGAAATTATACCGGATTATGAACAGCAGGGGCTGAAAATCATGGACGGCGCTGATTTTGTCGATATTGAGGCAGCGGCCCGGACGGTAAATCCGGATCTGATGATCGGCAACAGCAAAGGCTATACCCTTGCCCGGCAGATCAAGGTACCCATGATCCGGGTCGGCTTCCCCATTCATGACCGGGTCGGCGGATCACGACTTCTCCACATCGGCTATCGCGGCGCACAGCAGTTGTTTGACCGGATTGCCAATACCATCATCGAAAACCGACAGGACACCTCCGACTGGGGGCACACCTACATGTAAGATATGAGGGACACGTGATGAATTTCGACAACCATCCCTGTTTTAATCCCGGGGCACACAAGACCTTCGGACGGGTTCACCTGCCGGTGGCGCCCCGGTGCAACATTCAGTGCAAATTCTGCAACCGGAAGTACGACTGCGTCAACGAAAGCCGCCCCGGCGTCACCAGCGGCGTCCTGACACCGCACCAGGCCATGCAGTATCTCAAAGAAGTCTTTGACCGGAAGAAGAACATTTCCGTGGTCGGCATCGCCGGTCCGGGCGATCCGTTCGCCAACCCCGACGAAACCATGGAAACCCTCCGGCTGGTACGGGAGCAATATCCGGACATGATGCTCTGCGTGGCCACCAACGGTCTGGGAATCGAACCGTATCTGGATGAACTGGCCGCACTGAAGGTCAGCCATATCACCATCACCATCAATGCCGTCGATCCGGATATCGCGGCGAAGATCTACGCTTGGATACGCTACGGCAAGCGGGTCCGCCGGGCCGAAGAAGGTGCCGGGATTCTGCTGGAAAAGCAGTTGAAGGCGGTACGCGGCCTGAAGGAACGGGGCATGGTGGTCAAGATCAACACAATTATCATTCCCGGCATCAATGACGAGCATATCGAAGAGGTGGCCCGGACGGTCGGTGAAATGGGCGTGGATATTCTCAACTGCGTTCCCTACTATCCCAACGAAGGGGCGGCGTTTGAACATATTGAAGAGCCTTCTCCGGAGTTGACCCGGTCGATTCGTGAAAAAGCGGGGCAGTATGTTCCGCAGATGAGCCACTGTACCCGCTGCCGTGCCGATGCCGTCGGCCTTCTGGGTGAAACCCCGGACGCGGTGCTGATGGAAAAGCTCAAGGCATGTGAAAGCGGCTGCGGGGAGCCGGCGGTTCCCGTTTCCCGGCCGCCGAACGGACAGGCCAACGTGGCGGTGGCCAGCATGGAAGGGGTTCTGGTGAACCAGCATCTGGGAGAGGCGGCCAAGCTGCTCATCTACGGAAAAAAAGACGGCGTCATCACCCTTCTGGAGGCACGGGATACCCCGGCACGCGGGAACGGACTGCAGCGCTGGGAGGAAATGGCCTCACTGCTGGAAGACTGCGGAACCCTGCTGGTCAACGGCATCGGTGAAAAGCCGAAGAAGACCCTCTCTGCAAGGGGGATCGATATTCTGGAGATCGAGGGGGTCATCGAAGAGGCGGTGCGCGCCGTCATGGCCGGACAGAGTATCAGACACCTGATGAAGCGGGACATGACCGCCTGCGGGGCCGGATGTTCCGGAACCGGCGGCGGATGCGGATAATACACTTTTCTAATTCTACTGAGGAGAAGAGATGGACAAGCCTACACATCACATTTTTGTCTGTGCAAGTTTCAGAGCCGGCGGCGACGCCAAAGGCACATGTCACAAAAAGGGTTCGACCGAATTTCTGCCCTACATCGAAAACGAAATCCTGGACCGCGGCATGGATGCACAGGTAAGCAGTACCGGCTGCATGAAGGCCTGTGACTACGGTCCGGTAATGGTCATATATCCCCAGGGGCAGTGGTATGGCCCTGTAGAAAGTGAAGACGCCATCGACGAAATTCTGGATGCCCTGGAAGATGGTGAAACCGCTGATGCGTATGCCATCAAATAGAAATCCCTGATAATCCCTGATGCATGATGTACCTCCCTCCCCGCCCCTCCCCGTTACGGGGAGGGGATTATCCGTTGCATTGGTTGTGCTGAAAGCACAAGCCGTTTCAGAACGGCGGAGCGTTCGGCTGTCACCACCGGCTTTCTGATCCCCTCCTGCATACTGATTTCCAGCGTTTTTTCTCCGTAACCAATTCAGCCCCCCCTGCAGCGCACCACCGGCATGTCGGGCCGGATGGCCATAATCCGAACAGGAAAAGAGCGTCAGGGGAGAAGTTTTTTACCGGTGCTTCCGGATCAGGAAAATGGCCGATTGCATCGGAAGCCGGTTCCGGTACGCGGTATGTTTTGAAATATTCGATCAGTTTTTTCCGGTATGCGGGTTTTCCCTCATCTGTAAACAGACGGATATGGCGGCATCCGTCCACCAGCCAGAGATATTTCGGTTTCTCCGCCTGCTGGTAGAGCCGTTCACTGTGAGAGACCGGCACATAGGTATCCGGAATGCAGTGGATCAGGAGAACGGGAATCGGTGAGATCCGGTCGATCCGGTCCACCGGACTGTATGCATTGCTGACGGTCAGCCAGGAAAACGGCCGGAGCTGCAGGGACAGACAGGGAATATTTCCGATCTGTTCCCGCACCGTCTTTGCCATCATGTGGCGGGCTTCGGAACGGTAGGAAGAAAATGTGCCTTCAGCAACGACGGCGCGAATTTCAGGGAGCGGGTTTTCGGCTGCTGCGGCAATGGCGATGGCCCCACCAATGCTCTGTCCGAATAAAAAGAGGTTACAGGGCTCTCCGCAGAACCTTGCACGGGCAAAGGAGAGAGCCGCGGTCGCATCTTTCTGGATACCAAAACGCCCCGGCGTACCTTCGGACCGGCCATAGCCACGGTAGTCGAAGGTAAAGACATTGAAACCGGCCTCCGGAAGCCAGTGAATCTGTTTGAGGGAATGGGTAATGTTGGCAAAATTACCGGGAAAATAGATCACGGTTCCCAGCGGTTCACCGGCTGCGGGAATAAACCAGCCCCACAGCCGGGTTTCATCACTGGTCCGGAAGGAAATATCTTCATAGACAAGCGCATACTGATCAGGCGTTTCATAGATGATCCGGTTGGGGCTGTAAAACTTCCGGTCGAGGCAGCCGACGGGAAGCAGCAGGAATACGGCGCACAGGATGACGCTGGTCCGGTACAGGATCGGATTCCGCATGATATTCCCCTCGTCCATGCCGGTTGACGGTCAGCTTGTGGTCCCGGTGAAACAGATCAGGAGGTTCCTCATTTGAGGCTGTTGTAATCAATGGCCCGCTGGATGGCGATTCCTCCCTGTTCCGCAACCCCCATGGCAAAATTGATGTCAGCCTCGGAAAAATACCGCACTTCCGCAGAAAGAAGACGCAGAATGCCGATAATCTCATCCTGAACAAAAATGGGGACCGCCAGGATGCCGCGTATTCCCTCGGATTCGGCTTCCCTGTGATAGATGGTATGGAAGTCTTTGGTGGCATCGGGAATCACCACCGGATCACCCTGCCGGACATAATAGGTCGCCAGTTCTTCATCCAGCGGACCGCGACTGAGGTATTCCTCGCTCAGCCCGTGGGCCGCTTTCAGGGCGAGGGTTCCTTTGTGCTCCTCAATGAGCCGTATGGTGGCGGCCTTCAGGTTCATCACCGCCGGCAGGCGTGTCACGATCAGATCCAGTATTTTGTCGAGTTCATAGGTGGCGTTGATGGTTTTGCCGATCTCGTGAATGGCCTTGAAGTAATTCAACTGGATCTGCTGGTATTTGAAGATCCGGGCATTCTCGATGGCAATGCCGCACTGATCCGCCAGGGCGGTTACAAAGTCGATTTCCTCCGGACGGAAAGACCGCGGACGTTTGGTCAAAAGCCGCAGAATTCCGTTGATTTTCCCGCGAATGGGAATGGGAACGACAAGAATACTCCGGATGCCCTCCTTCCGGGTTTCCTCGGGATAGTTGATCCGGTCATCCTCAGCGGCATCCTCGACAACAATGGGTTCCCCCTTCAGCGCCTTGAAGATCGGTTCTTCGGTATCAATGGTGCCGCGGTTCAGGTATTCATCACTTAAGCCGTGAGCAGCCCGCAGCATCAGGTTTCTGCGGGAGGCATCCAGCAGCCGGATGGAGGCGGCATCGACATCAAGCAATTCGGGGATTTTACGGGTAATGAGGTGAAACACTTCGTCGGGGTCCAGACTGGCGGTGATTGCTTTGGTAACTTCGATAAACAGATCCAGAAACCGGTGATTTTCTTTGGTCGTCATGATAGTACTCCTTTTACGGCAGGAATAATGTTTGAAACAGCGGCACTGCTCCCTGATGGCGTTCCACCAGGGAGATCAGACACACAACCGCCTACTCCCTGTCCACCCGCTCCCGCAGTTCCTTTCCGCACTTGAAAAAAGGGAGTCTCTTGGGCTTGACCTCGGTCGTCTCTCCTGTTTTCGGATTCCGCCCCTTGTAGCCGTCATATTCCTTCACGTAAAAAGAAAACAGCCCCCGGATTTCCACCCGCGATCCCTGGCCAAGGGTATCCGAAATCATGTCAAACATCCGGTGAACCACAAACCGTGCCTCATCGCGGGATATTCCTGCCTCTTCACTGAATACCTTTATCAGTTCCAGTTTATTCATCTGTTTACCTCCAACCTGATAGAGCCTGCCAGAACACGCTGTCCCGTTGCGGGAATGGACCGGCCTGAAGACCGGCTTCAACAATATTTCTCTAAACACCTGTCACTTCCATAGCACAGTTAAACGCAGTTTGTCTGTAAACTTTTGATAAAAATCGTGAAAAACCATATTGTCATCAAAACCCCGCTGTACCGGAAGCCCGTTCTGACCTCCGGATTTGTCCGGAAATCCGGCACAGGGCAGGGAGAGGAATAATGGCACTGTTCCTCTCCCTGCGTTTCAAAAAGAACATTCACGATCAGAAGGATTCCGCCATCTTTCTGGCCCTGTGAATGGCCGCTTCCCGCTTCTCCTGGGTGGCCGCCGGATCTCCCAGGGTCGGTTCAATCACTACTTCCCGGATATCGGTCAGCCCGATAAAATGGAGGACATGCTTGAGGTAACGTGTCTGGAAATCGAACATTTCCGTACCGCTTCCCGGCGGATAGCTTCCGCCGCGGGCAAAGGCGATAAAGACCGGGCGGTCCGGAACCAGCCCCTTGTATCCCTCGGTCGGTGAAAAGCTGAAGGTATAGCTCGGCTGCACCAGCACATCGATGTAGTGCTTCAGCCGGTACGGCAGGTGGAAATTCCACATCGGTACGGCAAAGACATATTTGTCAGCGTCTGTAAATTCCCGGATCACCTCTTCCACCGCCTCCCACGCCGCTTTCTCCTCCGGTGTGGATTCCCTGCCGTGCAGAATCGCATATTTCGCCTGCAGGGCAAAGCCGTCAAAGGGCGGCAGATCCCTTTCGAACAGATCCAGAATGGTGATGTCGTCTTCCGGATGAAGAACATGGTAGGCATCCAGAAATGAATCGGCCGCTGCCACTGAAAAGGAACGTTCTTCCCGCGGAGAGGCTTTGATGTAAAGCAGCTTGCTCATGACAGTCTCCTTTGGTTTTGCGGTGCTGATCAAGGCGTGCTGATCAGGATCGATCAATATTTTTCAAATCCGTTCTCATCCGGATGAATCTCTCCCCCCTCCATGTTGATACGGACATTCCGCTCCCGTTCCGGGGACGGCCGGTTCCGCCGGTTCTTTCCTTCCCGCTCCGACCCGCCGGACCGTTTTTCAGCAGTTCCGGCGCTGTTCCTGGGTGTTTCCACGATTTCCGGCAGGTCCATCTCTTCCCGTTCTTCTTCACCGATCCTGAAAAAGTCGATGGTGTACCGGAGCTGGGCCGCCTGCAGGGCCATTTCCTGGGCATTGGCGGAAAGGGTTTCACTGGTGTCGGACATCCGGTCGGATGTGGAAAACATTTCCTCGGACGCCGACACATTCTGCTGGATAATCTGGTCCAGTTGCTGGACGGCGGTATTGATCTGGTCCACACCGCTGCTCTGTTCGTTGCTGGCGGCGCTGATCTCCTGTACCAGATCGGCGGTCTTCTGAATGTTCGGCACCAGCCGGTTGAGCATCTCTCCGGCACTTTCGGCAATTTCCACACTGGAGGTGGACAGATTCCCGATCTCGGCAGCGGCGGTCTGGGTCCGTTCCGACAGCTTCCGGACTTCCGATGCCACCACGGCAAATCCCTTGCCGTACTGTCCGGCCCTTGCCGCCTCGATGGCCGCGTTCAGGGCCAGGAGGTCGGTCTGGCGGGCAATCTCCTGAATCACGGATATTCTGGCGGAAATATCCTTCATGGCCGCAACCGTCCGCTTCACCGCCTCGCCGCTCTCCCCGGCATCCCGTGCCGATTTTAAAGCGATCTTTTCGGTTTCCAGTGCATTGTCCGAATTCTGCCGGATATTGGCCGCCATCTGGTCGATGGAAGAAGACACCTGCTCTGCCGAGGCGGCCTGTTCGGTCGCGCCCTGGGACATGGATTCGGAGCTGGCATGAATTTCCCGGCTCACTTCCGCCATCTGCTCCGCCGACACCGTAAGCCCGTCGGCCAGCCGCTTCACCTCGTCCGAACCGAATTTGACATCGATGACCACATTTTTGAGCCGTTCAATCATCTGCTGCAGGGCCGCCTGGAGCTGTCCGATTTCATCGCTGGTCTCCACCTGGATCTTCTGCTCCAGATCGCCCTCACTCAGCCCGTTGGTGAAGTCCATCACGTATTTGAGCGGCTGCGTTGTCTTTCTCACCAGAAACAGCAGTACCAGAAGCGCCACCGCCAGGGAAACCAGAAGAACCATGCCGATGCGGAAACTGTTCCGCCACAGGATGCTGCGCTCTTCCTGATCCAGTTCCGCACGCAGGGCATCCGTCCGGTTTTTCGCCTCGGCGACGGCCGCTGTCGTCCGTTCATGATTATAGCCAAGGATCACCTCTCCCAGCGGAATTTCCTCATAGACAATCTCCTGCCGGTGTATCCGGTCCGTCTCATCCATCTGGCCCGCGGATGCCAGTGTCTGCCCTTCCACATACTTGAAGGTCACATGACTGACATCGGGATCCATCACGGCAACCTCGGCATACCGGTTGAGACTCGTCAGGTCATAGGCGGTGATGGCGGCCGGGGCAATCTGTGCCAGAAGCGCTGCCAGCTGCGTCACTTTCATCGTCTCCGAGGCTATGCGCTGGCTGTTCTGCTGTGCAATCATCTGATCGATGACGGAAACAGCGGACCCCAGCATGTTGCGTGTCGCCATGTGCTGGAGATACAGCGACCATGCGCCGTTGAGCAGAAACAGAAACAGGAGAAGCAGCCCGATGGATATCAGAAATTTTCCTGCCAGAGTGGATTTTGTCTTCATTGGCGATACCTCCGATTCATGGCTGCGGGCTTTCCGGGGGCTCCCGGTCAAAGGGCGGCATCTTCATCGCCCGCATCGCATCCCGGAGATCCGCCAGGGAAAGGGCCTCCACAAAACCGGAAATTTTTGCATTTTTGGCGGCAGGCGTATCCTTCTTCAGGGCAAGTGCAGCATTTTTGACGCTGGAGATGAGGGGCGGATCGGCTTCAGATGTGGCCGACAGAAACCATTCGGGATAGAGCCGGGTGGTATGGATCAGGTCAAAGCCGGGGTCGGTGCGCTGTTCCACAATGACTATGTCATCCAGGCGGATTGTTCCCTCTTTCGCCATCGCCTCCAGAATGCCGGTGCGGACAAAGGCGGCATCGAACAGCCCCGCCTTCACGGCCAGCACCAGATCGTCCTGCTTTTTTCCTTCGCTCAAGACACTGAAATCCCGGTTCGGATTAATGCCCTTCCGGTGCAGGTGGTAGGCCTGAAACAGATAGGCGCCGGCCGATACCGGACCGAGGGAGATCACCTTCTTTCCCTTCAGGTCTTCGGATGATTCTATCCCGCTCCCCCTGCGGGCGATAATCACCCCCGCAAACCGCGGCCCTCCCGATTTTTTCAGTGTTGCCAGAGGGGTTATATCATCGGTTTCCGCCATAATAATTGTCTGAATCGGATTGGCGAGAATGAAATCGACTTCACCACTGCGGACCCCGCGCAGAAGACTGGCAACGGCAAGGGGCACAATTTTCACCGGCTCTCCCGTCTCCCGGCTCAGATAGTTGCCGAACGCTTCCCACTGTTTGAGGGCGATAAATTCCCCCCGCGGTGCATTGATGCCGACCCGGATTTCGGCAGACACGGCTTCCATGCCGGACAGCAGCATCAGACACAGGATGAGTATGCCGTACAGAAACCTTTTCATATCGCCTCCTTGTGGGTAAAATATGGAAGGACATCTCTGCTTCATAACCGCAAGAGCGTCATTGCTGTGAATGTGGGTGTATGAACGACGCAGGAAAACGGCTTCTACTCAAACATATATCCGGAAAAGAGAAAATCAACAGAGTCCGTCAGGGATGATACCGGGTGTCGAGAATCACCACCTTTCCCCGGTCGGTATCGCACCGGATGAGGCGGCCGATACCCTGGCGCATTTTAATATCCGTATCGTACCGGTACCGGCTCCAGAACGCGTCCGGCGGCATTACCTTTTTCCGGGCCATCTGGATCGGATCCGACGGCGGCGGGTACGGAATCCGGGTGATGATCACCTGGGTCAGGGTGTCGCCCTTGAAATCGACGCCGTACCAGAAGGTATCCACGCCGAAAAGAACACTCTCCCTGACGGCCCGGAACTCGTCGCAGAGGCTGACCGTGGACTGACCGGGCTTCTGGAGCAGTAACGGATACCGGACCGTGTCGATGGCATCCCGGACCCGCCCGGCGACGAGGTTCAGATCCTCGTAACTGGAAAAGAGAACCAGGGTCCGCCCCCGGTTTTCCTGAATCAGCCCCGGCAGCAGGCGGACCACCGCTTCGGTCCAGGCGGCCTTGTTGTCATATTTTCCGCTGACGGCTTCTTCCGGAATTTCAATCTGCATGGCGTCCCGGGAAAACGGCGAGGGAATGCGGACAAACCGGAAGGATTTGGGCTCAATTTCATTCTCGATGGTCCGGGAGGGGTACATGCCGGCAATCTGCTGAAAGCTGTCGAACCTGTTCCGGTGGCACAGGGTGGCCGCCGTGTAGATGACACTCTCTTTCCGTTCATAGAACTGCTTCCGGATCAGCTCCCCCATCTCCACCCGCCGGGCCGCGATGATCCAGTTCTGCCGGAACACCTGCACGGTGGTGATGCTGTTGGCGGTTTCAAAGCTTGCGTCAATCTCGGCCAGGGCTTCGGCACAGTTGTTGAGGGATTCCACTGTCCCGAGAATCCGCCGGGCCGTCCGGCGCTGCATCCGGAGCATCCGTACCATGTTTTCTTCTTTGACCATTTCAAAGGCGCTGCCGGTCTCCCGGAGTGCCTTCCGCATCTCCGCTATCTGGCCCCGGAGTTCTCCGCCGGTCAGGGCCGGATGGTCAAAGGGAAGGGCCTGCACCGCTCCGGTTCCGGTCCGGGGTACTTCCCTGCGCAGGAGATCGTGAAAGCTGCGGACCAGGTTCCGGAGCCGCTCGATACCGGCCACCGCATCCTTCAGCTTCGTCTCCGGCTCCCCGGCGGCCTGGGGCAGCATCCGTCCGGCGCTCTCCCGGAGATAGGCGAGCAGCTCCCGCACCTCCCGCGACTGAACCTCCGCCCCCAGGGCGTTGCGGACCGCCGTCTCAAAGTGGTTGGCCTCGTCGATGATATAGTTGTTGAAGCGTCCGGCCAGCACCGCATCCTTGTCCAGAAGTGCCAGTTTATGATGATTGGTGATCACCAGATGGGCCTCGGATGCCTCGGCGGTAACCACCTGGGCCGGACAGTGCCGGTGACGGGGCGAACAGCCGGACCGGGCCGATACCTCCCGGAGCATCTGCCGGAACAGACCACCCCGGTCCAGATACCGCAGAATATTTTCCCCGACGGTATCGATATCGGTCTTCCGGAAACGGTATACCGTCAGCAGGCAGTAGAGCCATGCCAGCAGTTCCATGCCGGTCAGTTCTTCATCGTAGCGGTGATCCAGCTTTTCGGCACAGATGTAACTTGATTTTCCCTTGAGCAGGGCCACGCGGACATCCCGGTACACCGGAAGCGCCTCCCGGGTAAAGGAGATTTCCCGCTGAAAAATCTGCTCCTGAAGGCTTTTGGTATAGGTGGAGATCACCACCCGGGCATCGGGATTGTGCCGCAGAAATTCCAGGGCCGGCACCAGATATCCCTGGGTTTTGCCGGTCCCGGTTCCGGCTTCGATGGTCAGCACGGCCCGGTCGTTCAGCGCTTCGGCCACATGACGGGCATAGGTGACCTGCTCGGGGCGCAGCCGGAAGCCGGTTCCGGCCTTTTCCAGCCCCCGGTACAGGGCATCCAGCCCTTCACAGGAGATGGTCCGGCGCGGTCCGGCCTCCCCCGACGCCCGGGATGTTTTAGCGGCTTTTTCCAGATACTTTCGCCACTGCGGGGTATCCTCAACAGTGCAGGGAGAAAAAAGATCGTTGAAGTAGGCCTGATACTGCCGGGCGATATGGCAGAAGGTCTGCCCGAACCGGGTGCGGCTGTGGTCGAGAAAATAGCGGACCGCAGGGGCATGGTCTGTTGTCCGGTCACTCAGCAGGGTTCCGGTGATGTGCCGGACCAGATCGATGGAGAGATCAACCACTTCAGCGGCAGAAAAATGGACCTTTTTCCGCTCTTTTCCACTGCGGTATTCCCAGAGGCTTTTCAGGGTAAAGGCCGAAAGCTGCGGGAAAAAGAATTCAGCACCGAAACTGAGGTCAATGGCGGGAATATCTCCACAGAAAGACCGGACTGTATCAATGGTGTTATGATCATTCAGGATGAACAGCACATCCGCCTCCCCGAGAAACCGGCGGAGACGCTTGCGTACTGTTTTGGGATCGGGAGCGTTCCGGACCATCCTGGTGGTGACATTGGCATAATACCGCTCCCGCTCCGTCAGATGACGGTAGCGGACGAGGCTGTCAAACTTCTCCTCTGTACCGTCCGGTCCGATGGTCGCAGCCGCAACCGCGTAAATCAGATTGCCGCTGTCCGGTTCCAGACCGCAGTGGGCATATACAAAACCGATCTGACCGATGGTTTTCGTCTGCGGACGGAACATGGCATCCTGTTTCCCTTTTTCAAATATATCCCCGGTATCAGCCATTCACATTCCCCATACCGTTATCCGTTTCCCTTCCTGTTCTTTTTGCTGCGGAATATTTTTCTTTCCGGAGTACATTCGTTCTAACGATCCGATGACGGCATGTCTGAAGCAGCAGTTGCCGCTTCTTTACAAGCGGACCACTCGACCCGGTGTTCACCATGTTTTCGAAAGAACTCGTGAAATGAAGTCAGGGGTCTGTTCAAACCCAGCCATCCATCCGGATACTGATACCGGGATGCCCCGGTGGTGTTGAAAATACTCATGGGAGCAGGTTCTTCCAATGCCGGAGAATCATGTCCTGATCCAGTCTGTTTTCCAGCATCCAGCCCAGGGCAGTGGCACAGTCCGTGCAAAACTGTGCACTCTCCGTCCGGTTTACCGCTTCCGGAAGTTCCCAATGATTGTCCGGCAGACGGGGAGACAGTACAAGAATGGCATCATGCTGTAATGCCTTGAGATTGGCAATATGCACTGATGTCGGATTTTCCGCATGTACCACATACCGGTTGACCAGATAAAACCCGGCCTTTTTCAGGGCAAGCGTCAATGCCGCCCATCCATCCGGATTCCAGTGGTGAAATGTAAAAACGAGCCGACCTGACGATTGCTTCAGGACTCTCTGGCACTCGCTGAAGATTGCTCCGAGCAGCGCCGCATACTGGCCGCTCCGGTCATGATCTACTGCCGAACCCTTTACGTCATACTGCCAGTCAGCAAAATCCGGCAGAAGTTCCCGAAGCCAGACACGGAAATAGGCAGCCAAGTCACTGTACTGGACGCTGTCAAAATAGGGAGGATCGGTTACAACGAAATCCACACTTTCCGGCTGAATGTCAAGAGCGGCAGAAGAACCCTGGATCAGCAGAAAACGACGGCTGCCTTCACACAATGCCTTCATATTCCGGACTTCGGTCCCTGTATCGGCCTCTCCGTCCATATGAACCGTCTTCGGCGGTGTCCCCGGAACACGTTCCTTTGGACAGGCGGCCCACCTTCTTCCTCTCCGGATACGGGCATTAAAGAGACTCTGCAGTGTACCGGATGCATTGCCGGGGAACAGCATGTTGTTTTCCAGCGATGTATGGGGAAATGAATAGGCGTGATGGGAAAAGGTATGCCGTACTGCACCGGGCCGCCGTTTGCTCCCGCCTTTGTAGCCGCACAGCATACTGTTGAATTCCAGTGAAGTGGAAACCAGAAGCGCCAGATTAAGTCGAATCACCGGATCAACTTTTCTGAGCAGATCAATGGCATTATGGATGTAGAGAAGCTGCCGGCTTGAAAATAAATCCGGATAGACGGTAATGCCCCGACGGATCAGGTCACCTGATTTGGGACCGGAAATCACATTGAACCGGTCTTCTGTACCGGCAGCAAAGTCCGGACGACGATCATCTGCCTCTTCTATTTTGTCTCTGTCTGACGCGGAAAGCGTTCTGAAAAAAAGACCGTGTTCCGGGCAGCGTCCGAACATTGCCAGAGGCGTATACCGCCGGTAAAAAGGAACTTCAAGATTCTCCGCATATTTTTCCCCGCATTCCGAACAGTTGGAAATTCCTTTCTCCAACAGCGGGAGTCGATCTCCCTGCTCAATGCAATCGCAGTCTTCGCCATTACTGATCCGGTAGCATGTCGGACAGATACGAATCACAGTCCCGTCCGCTTCGTGGCGGAGGATGGTGGAATCAACAAAGAGAACGGACCGGCACGCACAGGCACGTTCCAATCCATAGAGCGTAAACTGAAATGGGACCGAACTGTCACACTGTGGGCAACAGGTCAGAAACAGGTGTCCGATACGCTCTTCTAATGATCTGAAAAATTCTTCAAATACCGCTTCAATCTGACGCAGCGGAATATGAGCGAGCGTAGCCTTTGCCTGAAGAACAGGGATGGGATCGATATCGGCACCAATGACATTTGCCCCCATTCGAATGGCTTCATGAAGAGTTGTGCCGCCCCCCATCATTGGATCAAGAATGATTTTTCCTTCCAGCCCGCCCGGGGTGTAGTAGTTTCTTTGATTGGGATCATCGATCAGATGTTTGAGAATAAGCCGGAATGTAGAGCCGCAGCGTCTGGCCCACCATTTGTGAAGATAGGTGTTGGGCCGGTAAAGATGCTTGTTGTAGGACTCAAGTCTGGCAATCTGGTCTGCGAACTCCGCATCAAATTCCGTATCGATCACTTGCCGTTCATTCGAGGAATTCTGTTCTGGTTGATCGGAATCCGAAAATCTGAAGGCAAATGAATTTTGTATATGTATGGACATAAGATCTCTTACCTGATGATAATATCATCCAG
>JBEPXL010000015.1:0-18415 GCA_041641935.1 Desulfobacteraceae bacterium
AAATCCCTTTGGTGATCCCCGCTATTTTTTCATTCAGAACGGAGATCTTCATCTGGTGAGCAAGGCGGGACCGGTCTACGAGGACCGGTATATGATGGCGGTCTTCAACCGGGACAAGCTGATCAATCAGATCGAAAACAAGGTCATGCTGCAGCTCACCGGGGAGGATTTCCGGATCGATCCGGACACGTATCCGCTGCTCAAGTTTGTCATGACGCCTGTGGAACTTCCCTCCCCCGAAGCCGACCTGCGGGATTCGGACAAGAACGATTCGGCTTTCTACCTGCTCGTCTTTTTCGATACCGAACGTCATGATTTTCACGGATACCAGATGCCGAAAAATATCGGGTATGTCTGGGCCAACCGGGAATGGTCCGAACCGGTGGCCAGTGATCCGGACTATGACGAAATTATGCGCTACATTCCCATCGGCAGCGGACCGGAAGAACTGGGGCAGGAGCAGACCATCACCCGGCGGATCAGTGAGGATTTCCTGGCTGCCTATCCGGACTATGAAACCGTGCCGGATATTATCAACATCGGTCTGATGATCGATTCCAATACCCTGGAAGGCCGGGCCGAATCATCCCTTTCCCGGATCTGGTTTGCAAAGAAGCCGTCGCAGTGATACCTGTTCCGACAGAAAATCCGCACAGCACAATTCAGGCCGGGATTGAAATTGAATGTATGAAACCGGCTGAAACCGGTTGGGAGCCAGTCGGATGCTCGTGAATCCTGCCGGTTACTGCTCCTTCTTTTCCTTCCCGGGCGGGCGGATCATCTCATGGAGATTCAGTTCCGTGGACAGTGTAATATCCGCCTTCAGTACCCGTGCCATCAGTTTGAGGGCGTCCTTGTGGTATTCCTCCTGCTCGGCGGCCACGCAGTCACAGGGTACAACGATTTCGTAATCGTTCATGTAGGCTTCATTGGCGGTAAACAGCACACAGATGTCCGTAGCCATGCCGGTGATGATGGTTTTTTTCACCTCCAGATAGCGCAGCAGGGTCCGGAGGGATGTGGAAAAAAAGCCGGAGTGTTTCGGCTTGAGAACAAAGTAATCCTCATCCGCCGGCAGCAGGCGCTCTACCACAGGCTTTCCGGTCATGCCGTCCTGCGTGCAGAAATCGATCAGCCGGTTGAAATTGGATCGCCACCGGCCGAAGTTGTCATTGACATAAATGGAGGGAATCCCCATTTCCTTTGCGCGTCCTTTGAGGACGGAAAGCCGGTCGGCCATGGGCAGTGCGTATTCGAGCAGATCCCCGCCGGCTTCGAAATCCATGGGATTGATGACATCGATCAGAAGCAGCGCCGCCGGACAGCGGTCTTTTCGTTCGTGGTGGAGGTCGTTCATCCTGGCTGTTCACAGTTTGTTGAATTCATCCTGTTTCCCTTCCGGAAAGGTTATGGTCTGACAGGTAAGGTAATGTGCCTGCGCTGAACAATCAAGTCATTCCGCCTTTTTCCCTTATACATCCTTCGACATGACATTAATTGACATCCGCCCGGAACTGGCGCACATCGCTGAAGTGCTGACTATGGTATGAGGCTCATATAGGATTCCGTTTGAGCCGGGTACAGATTTCATAGCCGTCCCTGCCCGACACGAGAATGTCGAGCAGGATCAGATCCGGCTGCCCGGTTCCGCAATGAGGGGCCGTAACCGTCTGCACTTCCCTCTCCCGGTCACCGATACGGTTTCGCTGCTGTTGTTCAGAGAAGTCGGAGGATATGCGAAAACGGGGAACAGGAAGGAGAATCTGTCCGAAAACCGGAGCTGTATGGATATATTTTCAGGTTCAGGCTGAATTTTCGCCAAAAAATCCACAGACCGCTTGCAAAAACGGGTACATTTTTCTACAAACAGTTTCACCATTCTGAAGCGGCTCCGGAAGTGACGGATGTATTTTCCGGAGATGTGCCTGTGCTGATTCGCGATTCTTTCTGACGGAGAAACCATATGAACTGGGTTGCCATCGTTATTCTGCTGGCGATTGTCATTGATTTTACCCTCAATATCGTTGCAGATATCCTGAACCTGAAAAGACTGCGGAATGAACTTCCCGCCGGATTTGAAGATGTGTATGACGCCGAACGATACCGTAAGTCCCAGGAGTATCTCCGGGTCAACACCCGGTTCGGATGGATCGTCTCCAGCTTCAATCTCCTGCTGCTGCTGGTGTTCTGGTTCGGCAGAGGGTTTCCCCTGCTGGACCGGTGGGTCCGTTCCTGGGGGTGGGGGCCTGTCATGACCGGTCTCGCCTTTATCGCCATTCTGGTCACCTTCAAGGCCATTCTGAGCCTGCCCTTCAGCATCTATTCGACATTTGTGATCGAGGAACGGTTCGGGTTCAACAAAACCACCTGGAAGACCTTTGTAATGGACCGGATCAAAGGACTTGGCCTGTCCATTCTTCTCGGCGGCCCCCTCATCGCCGGAATCCTCGCCTTTTTCACCTACGCCGGTCCCGGGGCCTGGTTCTACTGCTGGATCGCCGTGACCCTCTTTGTCCTGGCGGTCCAGTTCATTGCACCGAACTGGATCATGCCCATGTTCAACCGGTTCGAGCCGCTGGAAGAGGGGGAACTCCGTTCGGCGATACTGGACTTTGCCCGGTCCGTCGATTTTCCCCTGACCAATGTCTTTGTCATCGACGGTTCCCGGCGCAGCGAAAAATCCAACGCCTTTTTCACCGGATTCGGCAAAAACAAGCGGATTGCCCTCTTCGACACCCTGATCCGGCAGCATTCGATTGCGGAACTGGTGGCGGTGCTGGCTCACGAAATCGGCCATTACAAAAAAAAGCACATTCTGCAGAGCATGATCATCGGGATTCTCCACACCGGTGTCATGTTTTTTCTGGTTTCCCTGTTTCTGACCTATCCCGGCCTTTTTGAGGCGTTTTATATGGAACAGCCGTCGGTCTATGCCGGGCTCATCTTTTTCGGAATGCTGTTTGCCCCCATCGATTTCTTTCTGGGGCTGCTGCTCCAGATGCGCTCGCGGCACAATGAATATGAAGCCGACCGGTTTGCCGTCCGGACCACCGGCAGAGGCGGGCCCATGATCCGGGCGCTGAAAAAGCTGACGGCCCATAACCTGTCGAACCTGACCCCTCATCCCATGTATGTCTTTCTCCATTACTCCCACCCGCCGGTACGGGAACGGATCGCCGCCATCCGGCAGGTGGCCCCGGTCGCTCCGGAGGAGACGGAGGTGATTTCCGCTGAAAGCGGGGCGGGAAACTGATCATGGCAGACCGAGCATCCGAAACCACATCCGGGGAAGGAGCATCCGGCCCGATGAAAACCAATCCAACCGTGCTGGTGGTCGATGACCAGGCGGATACCCTGGCCATTCTGACCCATTTTCTGAAGAAGTCCAGCTTCAATATCCTGATTGCCCAAACCGGTGAGGAAGGGCTGATGGAGGCGATCCGGTCACTTCCGGATATTATTCTGCTGGATGTGCTGATGCCCGGCATCAATGGATTTGAAGTCTGCCGAAGGCTCAAGGCGAATCCGGAAACCCGGGAAATTCCGGTGCTGTTCATGACCGCCCTGTCGGACACGGAAGACAAGCTGACGGGATTCGAGGTCGGCGGGGTGGATTATCTTACCAAGCCGATCCAGCATGAGGAACTGATGGCCCGGGTGAATACCCATCTCACCCTGCGGAAGATGCGGCAGGAACTGCAGGCCCTGAACGAAACCAAGGACAAATTCTTTTCGATCATCGCCCATGACCTGAAAGGCCCCTTTCACGGGCTGATCGGCGCCACCGATTTTCTGATCGAGGCCTACGACGATCTGGATACGAATGATATCAAAAAATTTCTGCTGGATATCAACCGCTCCTCCAGACAGGCCTTCAATCTGCTGGAAAACCTGCTCAACTGGTCCCGGTCCCAGACCGGGGATATTATCTGGAAACCGGAAAAGATCGACATCAGCCATATCGTCTTTGACAACATCGACCTGATCGAGGCACGGGCACGGGAAAAGGGGGTCCGGATCATCAATGAAATCGGGGCCGGCACCTTTGTCTATGCCGACCTCAACATGACGGACCTGGTGCTGCGGAATCTGATCACCAACGCCCTCAAATATACGGACAGCGGGGGCGAAATCCGCATTTCCGCCGCAGACGCCGGTGATTTTCAGGAAATTTCCGTATCGGATACAGGTACGGGCATTTCACCGGAGAACCTTTCCCGGCTCTTCCGGATCGATGCGGCATTTTCCCTGCCCGGAACGGCACGGGAAGGCGGAACCGGTCTGGGGCTTCTGCTCTGCAGGGAATTTGTGGAAAAAAACAGCGGGCGAATCTGCGTGGAGAGCAACCCCGGCCGGGGCAGCATCTTTTCCTTTACCCTGCCCAAACCGGAGATTCTCTGCCTGCTGTAATCCGGTCCTGCCGGCTCAGCCCGGGCAGTCCGGCAGGTGAATATCGAAACAGCTCCCCTGGCCCGGGGTACTCTCCACCGTGATATGGCCGCCGTGGGCCTGGACAATATGCTTCACGATGGCAAGCCCGAGTCCGGTTCCACCCTGTTTCCGGCTCCGGGACTTTTCCACGCGGTAGAACCGCTCAAAGAGCCGGGGCAGATGCTCCGCCGCAATACCGATTCCCTCATCCTGAATCCGGATCACCGCCCTGTCCCCCGCACGGGTGGCGGAGAGCCGGACCACCCGGTCCGGCGGACTGTATTTGATGGCATTGTCCACCAGATTGGCCACCGCCTGCTCCAGAAACGCGCCGTCTATGCAGCCGGTCAGATCTTCGCCACAGGTCAGTTCCAGATCGATGTTCTTCTCTGCGGCCTGCCCCTCGCAGAGACCCAGTATATTTTCCAGCACCGGCCGGACCGGCTCCCGGGACAGCCGCAGCCCGGCCTGTTCCTGCTGCTCGATCTGGGACAGCCGCATCAGGTCGTCGATGATGGTGTTCAGACGGGTGGCGTGTCTGTCGATGATCTCCAGAAACCGTGCCGCCTCATCGGGATTGTCCACCGCGCCGTCCCGGAGGGTTTCCACGAACCCCTTGATGGCGGTCAGCGGCGTCTTGATTTCATGGGAGACATTGGCCGCGAATTCCCGCCGGATGTTCTCCAGACGCCGGAGCTGGGTAATGTCATGAAAGACGATGACGATGCCGATCCGCTCCCCGTTTTCATCCCGGAGTACGGAACTGTGGGTATCCATGATCGTCTCTCCGGCATGGTAAAAGATAATTTCCCGGGTCAGGGATGACTCTTCAGACAGGGCCTGCCGGACAAACCGGTGAAAGTCCGGGTTGCGGATCATTTCCTGGATGGTCCGCCCCAGCAGGTCTGACGGACGGGCCAGAAACATCCGGGAGGCGGCGGGATTGACATTGATGACCCGCTCGTCCAGGTCCACGGCGACGAGCCCTTCTTTCATACTGGTCAGCACCGCCTCCTGTTCGTTGCGCTGGCGCGTCACGGTCTGCATCCGCTGACAGAGATCCACCGCCATCCGGTTCATGGCGTGGGCCAGCTCGAACATTTCCTGTGAAACAGGAGTCGGCAGGCGGTAACTCAGATTGCCGGCTGCATATTCCTCCGCCCCCCGCCGCATCTCCTCGATGGGACGACTGATCCGGCGGGAAATATAGAGGCTCACACCGGCGGCAAGGATCGCGATGAAAAGGGCGAAAAGGAGTTTCCGGATCTGAATCGCCCGGAGCATGACATCAATGGGGCCGACGGGCAGGGCGGTGCGGATGACCGCCAGGGGGCGGGCCGGGTTCCGCATCAGCACCGCCACATACATCATTTCCTGGTTCAGTGTACTGCTGTACCGGACGGACCGGCCGACCTGTCCGGCCATGGCCTTGAGAAATTCAGGCCGGTTGCCGTGGCTTTCCATCTCCGCGGACGCTTCATGGGATTCGCAGAGAACCTCTCCCGACGGCGCGATGACCGTGATGCGGGTTTCGGAGTGTTCCCCGGCGGCCCGGCAGAGTTCGTCGGTGACACCGTAGTGCAGGGGCGAATGATTGCGTTCGAACAGGACTTCCAGCAGACGGGCACGGGCCTCCAGGTCATCGGCGATCTGGTCCAGAAAACGATCCCGGATCGACAGGGTGGTAACGGCACTGACCATCATCAGGGAGACCAGGGTGATGAGCAGGTAGGAAGGGTAAAGCCGCCAGAAGAGTCGTTTCCTTTTTTTCATTCCATTTCCCTGAACCGGTAGCCGACCCCCCGCACCGTTTCGATGTAGTTGCCGCAGGGGCCCAGCTTCTTTCGCAGCCCCACGATCTGCACATCGACGCTCCGGTCGGTAACCGGATAGTTGTCCCCCCGGACAGCATCCACGATCTGGGATCGGGTGAAGACCCAGCCGGGCCGCCGGCTGAGAAAGAGCAGAATCTGGAATTCGGTATAGGAAAGATCCACGAGATTTCCCTGCACTTCTATCCGGCGGCGGCCCGGATCGATGACCAGTTCATCGGTCCGGATGACGCCCTGTTCCATCTCCTGGGTCTGCTCGGCCCGGCGCATGACGGCACGGGCCCGTGCATTGAGCACCTTGGGACTGAAGGGCTTGGTGATATAGTCATCCGCGCCGATTTCCAGACCGGTGACAATATCCGCCTCCCCGCCCTTGGCGGTCAGCATCACAATGGGAATGGCAGCGGTTTTCTCCTCCCGCTTGAGACGGCGGGCCACCTCCAGTCCGTTGATGCCGGGCAGCATCAGATCCAGCACAATCAGGGACCAGGGCCCCTGTCCGGCCATCTTCAGCGCTTCTTCACCGGTTTCCGCGCAGGCGACCTCATACCCCTGGGCGGCCAGATTGTACCGTACCAGTTCCAGAATATCCTCTTCATCATCCACAACCAGAATCCGTTCCTTGTTCATACTTTCTCCTGATACCATTTGCATAATTCATCAAAATGGCCTATCAAGATTACATATCAGTGTTCCGCGCCGGGCACGGTTTCACCGGTATGGTCATCGGAGGCATCCGCAGGTCGTTCCTCCCTCCGGCCCTGGACAAAATCTGTACTGAAAAGCCCTATATCAAGTTGTTCATAAATGGATTCATATATCATACTACAGGCATCTGCCAATATTAGATTTTTGTTAAATCAGGAGTTCCTGCATGGACTGGAAGAAAATCCAGACTGCCTACCCGGTGAACCGGGAGCGGATCTGGCTCAACAACTGTGGTACCACACCGCCGGGAGAGCATGTTCTCCGGGCGGTATCCGACTTCATGACCGACTATGCCCGCAACAGCGTTCTGTCAAAGAAAGCGGACCTGCGGACTGTGGGCAACCGGATCAAATTACTGCTTTCCGATCTTCTCGGCTGTGATTCGGCGGAAATCGCCCTGATTCACAACACCGCCGAAGGAATGAACCTGATTTCCCACGGCCTTGACCTGAAGCCGGACGATGAAATCATTCTGCTGGAAAATGAATATCCCAGCAATGTCTATCCGTGGCGGCACTGGGGAAAAAAAGGGGTCCATCTGCGGACAGCCCCGGCGGGAAACACACCGGGCGATTTTCTGGCAGGACTGGAGCCCCTCATCTCGAACCGGACACGGCTGATCGCCCTTTCCGCCGTCCACTGGTGTACGGGAATGCCCTTTCCCCTGGCAGCGGTGGGGGAAATCTGCCGGAGTCGGGGCATCCTGTTCGTGGTGGACGGAACCCAGGGCGTGGGCATGCAGCCCATTGATGTCAAGCAGTGCGGCATCGACTATATGCCCTTCTCGGCCTGGAAATGGCTCACCGGCCCCATCGGCATGGGGGGGCTCTACATTGACCGGGAAAAGCTCGACACCCTGCGGCCCGCCTTCATCGGAACCGATTCGGTGGTCAATTCGGAAAAATATCTTCCGTACCGGGATGAACTGAAGCCGACGGCCGACCGGTTTACCTATTCCACCCCCAGCATCGGGGACTGGGTCTATTTTCAGGCGGCCCTGACATTTCTGCATGAAATCGGCTTTGAAACGGTTCGCCAGCGGATCTATGAACTGAGCGACCACCTGCGCCAGCGCCTCCGGAAGCTCGGTTTTCAGGTGCTGACCGACCGGTTTCCGGACCACCCGACCGGGATCATCGTCTGTGAGAAATCGGGAACGGATGCGGGGGTGCTGGTGCGGCGGATGGCGGAAAACGGGGTCCATGCCGCCGAGCGGCTGGGGCGGGTCCGGTTTTCCCCGCACGTTTACCTGTCGATGCACCAGATCGATCAGGCGGCCCGGACCCTGTCGGAAGCCTGCATTTCCCAGATGTATGCCCGGGCGGTCGGGAAATCGTAACACAGGAGGCGCTGTATGGATCACAAAACCACCCAGCAGCAGAACAGTCGCCAACCGGAAAAGAACGACACAGAACCACAGCGCAGAAGCCGCTTCAGGCGGTTTCTGGACTGGCTGATCCGGGGAGCGGAAAAAGAGAGACGGGACCGCCGCTCCTGCCCCTCATGACGGATCCGGTGACGTGGCGTCACAGGTTGTGACCGCTCCCATCGACCGGAAACGGTACCGCCGGATCCGGCGGTTCTTTCTGGGGATTCTCTTTCAGGCCCTTCTGTGGGACGTCCTCTGCAACCGGCCGGGACTCCGGTGGCTCCGCCCGGCGCCCCTCCCCCGCTGGCAGCAGGCCGCCCGCCGTTTCCGGGCACTGGCCCTGGAAATGGGCGGGGTTCTGATCAAACTGGGCCAGTTCCTGAGCATCCGGGTCGATATTCTTCCGCCGGAGATCACCCGGGAACTGGCCGGTCTGCAGGATGAGGTTCCCCCGGCCCCGGTGACAGAGATTGTCGCCCGGATCGAGGCTGATTTCGGTCGTCCCATCGACACCATCTTCGCCTCCCTGACCCCGGAACCGCTGGGGGCGGCCTCCCTGGCCCAGGTCCACCGGGTCCGGCTGCTGTCCGGGGAAGACGCGGTGGTCAAGGTACTCCGGCCCGGGGTCGAGGTGCTGGTCGAGACGGATCTGGCAGCGGTGGATCTGGTCCTCCGGTGGCTCAAGCGGTATCACCGGATCAGGGAACGGGTGGACCTGGACTGGCTGGCCGAGGAGTTCGGAACCGTCACCCGGCGGGAACTCGACTTTCAGGCGGAGATCGAAAACGCCGCCCGTCTGGCCGAAGACTTCCGTGACGATGACGGCATCTGTCTGCCGCGGTTTTACACCGACTACTGCCGGCAGAAGACCCTGACCCTGGAGAATGTCGGGTACATCAAGATCGGTGACACCGCTGCCATGCGGGCCGCCGGAATTTCACCGGAAGCGGTGGCGGACCGGCTCTACTCGCGTTACATGCAGCAGGTTTTTGAAACCTGGTTCGTCCATGTGGACCCGCACCCGGGCAATCTCTTTGTGCGCCCGCTGCCGACCGATGAGGAAAAAAGCGCCGGACATCCCGGTTTCGCCCCCGGTGATCCGGTCCCCGCTGTGCCGGACCGCCCCTTCCAGATTGTCTTTATCGACTTCGGCATGATGGTTCCGGTTCCCGAACGGCTCCGGCAGGCCCTCCGGGAGTACGCCATCGGCCTGGGCAGCCGGGACGCCCGGAAGATTGTCAATGCCTTTGTACAGGCAGGAACCCTGCTGCCGGGCGCGGACCTGAAACGGCTGGAGGCGGTCCATCAGGCCGCCCTGGACCGGTTCTGGGGCGTTCAGGTGAGCCGGATGCGGGATACGGCCCTGAAAGAGGCCAGATATTTCCTGAAAGAGTTTCAGGATGTGATCCGGGAGGCGCCGTTTCAGTTCCAGGTGGACATGCTCTTCATTGTCCGGGCCATCGGCATTCTTATGGGCCTGGCGGCCCATCTGGACCCGGATTTCGATGTCTGGACCAAAACCCTGCCCTTTGCCCGCCGCTATGCCGGAGAAACCATCCGGTCCGGCACTGAAGAATGGTTCCGCGAGGCCCTCCGGCTTCTCCAGACCCTGTACCGCCTGCCGGCGGATCTGTCCGGCGTGTTGCAGCAGGCCCGGGAAGAAGGTCTGACAGTACGGCCCCGGTTCAGCACCGAGGCCCGGCAGACGGTCCGGCAGCTCGGACACGCGGTGGACCGGCTGGGGTGGCGGGTGCTGGCCGGCTGTCTGGCCATATCCAGCGCCGTTTTCCGGGCCGGTGATCCTGATGATCCCTTCTGGCTGATGGCGGCGGTTCTGGCCGCGGCTGCCTTTGTCCGGGGAGGCCGCCGCAAATGAAAAACCCGTGCTGACAGGCCGGACAATTTTCTTGAAAATGACTACGGGCTCTGCTACCATGAAATGTAAACAGAGTAAGCCCTCAATTATTGTAAGCATTTTTCCTTTTGTGCTGTGTCCGGGAACAATAAAGGAAGAGTGCTTTTTTTCATAGGAACATTCTTTTGCAGGATACAGAAGGAGGCAGCAGATGCCCAAATGGATACGGTGGCTGATTGTCGCTCTGGCCGCCCTCTTGAGTCTGAGCGTACTCTACATTGTCTTCTACTTCATTTTTCTCGATTTTTTCGTGAACCTCTGGTGGTTCGATGCCAAAGGATACCAGTGGTATTACCTGATGCGGCTGTTCTACCGGTATGTGATCTTTTCTGTCATTCTTCTGCTATTTTTCCTGATTTTCTTTCTCAACTTCTGGATCGCCTCCCGTTATCTCGGGCACTGGACCGAAGAGTGTGAACCGTCCCAGGGCGAAAAACTGCAGAAATACCAGAAGCTGCTCCACATGATCCAGACCGGCTCCCTGCGGATATATACCCCCCTGTCGCTGCTGCTGGCGATTCCCATCGCCATCCCCTTCTATGAACAGTGGCAGGATGGACTTCTCTATCTTTTCGGCCCCAATGCGGGCATCGAAGATCCTTTCTACGGGAAGGATATCAGCTATTATCTCTTTTCCCTGCCGATCTATCTCTTTCTCCAGAGCCGGCTTTTTATTGCCTCTGTTCTTCTGTTTCTGGCGCTGATCTTTCTTTACTACTTCGAGCGGCGTCTCCTCTGCCGGGGTTCGGAGGATGCGGATCTGCCGAAAGGGGCCAGAATTCATCTGAGTATCGTTGCCGCTGTCGTCATTCTGACCCAGGCGTGGGGGTTCTATCTGCAGACCGACACCCTCCTCTACACCGAAAATAACCTGCCCATCTTTTTCGGACCGGGCTTTATTGAAATCTACATTCAGCTTCCACTGATCATCATTACCATGATCGCCTTTCTGGGGATGGGGTTCACGGCCATTTATTATGCCCACCGGCGCAGGGGCATCAGGGTGCTGATCGTCTTTGCCGTCATCTTCGTGATCGGCATGGCATTCCGCAGCACCAACCTGCCCTATGAGTCGATCGACAAGTTCGTTGTCAAGCCCAATGAGGCCGAATACCAGAAGCCGTTCATCGAAAACAGCATCGAAGCGACCCTCGACGCCTTCAAGATGGTGGAGGTGGATACCCGGGACTATGATATTGCACGGAATCCCCAGTTCATTACGGACCCGGATGTGCAGGCGACCCTCCACAACGTGCCGGTCTGGGACCGGGAACTCCTGGACGATGTCTATACCCAGATTCAGGGGTTCCGCCCCTATTACACCTTTCCCAATGTGGATGTGGGCCGGTATACCGTCCAGGGGCTCTACCAGCAGGTCAATCTGGCGGCACGGGAACTTGATATTTCCCAGCTCCCCGAATCGGCCCGGAACTGGATCAACTCCCATCTGCAGTACACCCACGGGTTCGGTGCGGTCATGACCCCGGCGGCTCAGGGCGGGGAAGAGCCGATGGTCTGGTTTATCCGGGATATTCCCCTGGAATCGGTTCCCGGCTTTGATATCAAACGACCCGGTATCTACTACGGGCTGGGCAAGTATACCTATGTCATCGCGCCCAACGATATCGGGGAAATCGATCATCCCCAGGACAATATCAATATCCTGACCAATTATTCCGGCCGCGGCGGCGTTCCGATTCCTTCCTTCTGGAAAAAGATGCTCTTCGCCGTCTATTTCAAGGACCGGAATATCTTCTTTACCACCAAGACCAACGACAAAAGCCAGATTCTGTTCCGGCAGAATATCGTCGAGGCCATCAACACCATCACGCCCTTCTTCCTTCTGGACAATGACCCGTATCTGGTCACCACCAATGAAGGGCTGTTCTGGATCCAGGACGCCTATACGGTTTCCGATCTGTACCCCTACGCCCAGCGGTATTCGCGGAAAATCATCGAAAAGCGGGAACTGGGCTCCATCACCTCTTTCAACAAGGAATTCGGGGACCTGGAGTTCAACTACATCCGCAATTCCGTCAAGATCATCGTCGATGCCTACAACGGCACCATCGACTACTATATCGCGGACCCGCTGGATCCCATTGTCCGGGCCTACCAGCGGATCTATCCGGGGCTTCTCAAACCCCTGGAGGAGATGCCGGCACCGCTCCGGAAGCATATCCGGTATCCCAACCAGTATTTCAGCGTCCAGATGAGCATCTATGCCAAATATCACCAGACCAATCCTTACCTGTTCTATCAGGAGGAAGACAACTGGGAGTTCGCCAAGACCAGTTATGGCATCATGAAGCCCTATTACCTGACCCTGAACCTGCTCAATCCCGACAAACAGGAATTCATCCTGGTCAGCCCCATGAGCCCGGTGGGCCGGGACAACCTGCGCGCCCTGGCCATTGTCGGGTGTGATCCGCCCAACTACGGCAAGGTCGTCATCTACAGTTTCCCCAAAGGGGAGCAGATCTACGGCCCGTCCCAGATCAGCGCCCTGATCAATCAGGATACCTTTATCGCGCAGGAGATGACCCTGTGGGACCAGGCCGGTTCGGAGGTCCGGTTCGGCCGGATGATTGTTCTTCCGGTGGGAAAATCGGTGCTCTATATCCAGCCCATTTACCTCCGGTCGGCCATGCGGCTCAAGATTCCGGAACTGAAACGGATTATCGTCAGTCAGGGAGACATGGTCGTCATGGCCCGTTCCCTGGAAGAGGCGCTCCGGAATCTGGAAGAACGGCTGTCGGAGCGGTCGGAACGGATTCGTGACCGGATCAACATTCCGGGGCTTCAGCAGGAACTTCCTGCCGTCGAACCGCCGCCCCCCCCGGAGGGAGGTTCCTGAAGAAGTTCTCCAAACGATTTTCCGACCGGAAAAATGCCGCCGATACAGGCATTGAGGTAGCGATTTCTATGGTGAAAGCAAAAATCATGGTGGTCGAGGATGAGTATATCGTCGCCATGTACATGAAAACCCTGCTGGAAAAGATGGAATATGCCGTCACTTCGGTGCAGACATCCGGAGAGGCTGCCATTTCCGCCGTCTCCGGGGACGCGCCGGACATGATCCTGATGGATATTGCACTGGAAGGGGAACTGGACGGAATTCAGAGCGCGGAACTGATCCGGAAGAAGATGAATGTGCCGATCATCTTCAGCACCGCCTATACCGATGATGACATGCTCCGCCGGGCCAAGCTGATCGAACCGGCCGGCTATCTGCTGAAACCTCTCGACCCCCGGCAGTTGAGCATCACCATCGAAATGGCGCTCCACAAGGCAGAGGTGGAGGAACGGCTCCGGCAGAGTGAAAAACGATTCCGGCAGATGGTGGAGGCATCCCCCTTTCCCATCAGCATTATCGACGGGAATGAACGGCTTACCTATCTCAACCGGAAATTCATGGACGTGTTCGGCTACACCCTCGAAGATATTCCGACGGTGGCGGACTGGCACCGGCATTTCTTTCCGGACCCGGATCAGCGGGCGGAGGTCACGGCAATGTGGCAGAAGGATCTGCACGCCTCCCGGGACCGGGAACTTTCGCCCCGGGAACTGGAGGTCCGGTGCAAACACGGCATGGCCCGGAGCGTCCTCTTCCGCATCGTCCACATGGACGGGGGGCGACACATGGTCACCTGCGAGGACATTACCCACCGGAAACAGATCAGTGAAGAACTTCTCAAGACCAAGAAGCTGGAGGCGGTCGGCATTCTGGCCGGCGGCATCGCCCATGATTTCAACAATCTGCTGTCTGTCATCCTGGGAAACATCAACCTGTGCCAGATTCAGGCCGAGCCGGAGACCAAACTGGCGCGCTGGCTGAGCGAGGCGGAAAAAGCCTCCATGCGGGCCAAAAACCTGACCCAGAAATTCACCACCTTTGCCTCCGGCGGAAAACCGGTGAAGAAGGTGACCTCTCTTGTCAATGTGGTGGAAAACGCCGTCAGCCTTGCCATCAGCGGTTCCAGTGTGGTCTGTGAATACGATTTTTCACCGGGCCTTCTGCAGGTGGAAATCGATCCGGAGCAGATGAACCAGGTCATCAATCACCTGGTGCTGAATGCCATCGCCGCCATGCCCCAGGGAGGAACCCTCCGGATCAGCGCCGAAAACCTGACGGTAACCGACACGCCGTCTGATGAACCGACTTCAGTACGGCCGGGACAGTATGTCCGGATCACCATCCGGGATGAAGGGACGGGCATTGCCCCCGAGCATCTTTCCGCCATTTTCGACCCCTACTTCTCCACCAAAAAACGGGGGAGCCAGAAAGGAATGGGATTCGGCCTTCCCATTTCCCATTCCATCATCCGGCACCACGGCGGGTACATCTTTGTCAGTTCGGAACCGGAAAAGGGAACCACTGCGGAGATTTATCTGCCGGCTGTGGTCCGGGAGGACCGTCCGCCGGCCCCTGCCCCCGATCAACCGGCCGGTGAAGCATCCCGCCGGATTCTGGTGATGGATGACGAGGAAATGATCCGGGATCTGGTGTCACAGATGCTGGAACATATCGGGTATGCGGTCGTGGCCGCCGCCCACGGGGAAGAGGCGATCGAACGGTATGAAACCGCCCGGACAAACGGCGCCCCCTTTGACGTGGTCATTCTGGACCTGACGGTTCCGGGCGGCATGGGCGGACGGGAAACCCTCCAGAATCTGCTGAAGATCGACCCCGATGTCCAGGCCATCGTCTCCAGCGGCTATTCCACCGATGCCATCATTTCCCATTATGATCAGTGGGGATTTGTGGAGCGGATCGCCAAACCCTATCAGCTCAAGGAACTCGACGTTCTGCTCCGGAAGGTGCTGCGGAAGTAGGGGCAACCTCCTGTGGTTGCCCCGGCGAGGGCAGGCACAGGGGCCTGCCCCTACTGCTTCAGGAGAGAATCACCGTCGCGTCCACGGCCACGGGTTTTCCTTCGTTGATCAGCAGCGGATTGATGTCGATTTCCTGCACACGGGAATACGCCGCGCCCAGGTTTCCCAGATCGACCAGCACCTGTGCCAGAACATCCCGGTCCACGGGCGCTGCGCCCCGGAATCCGTTCAGAAGCCGCTGGGACCGCAGCCGTCCGATCAGGTTGAGGGCTTCCCGGCGGCTCAGGGGAGCGGCGGCAAAGGCGACATCATCCAGCACCTCGGCCCATACGCCTCCCAGCCCCACCATGACGCAGGGACCGAACTGCGGATCCCGCACCATCCCGGCCATCAGTTCCAGTTCCGCCTTCTCCTGCCGCTGCACCAGCACCGTTCCCTCCGGACCGATCTGCTGCCGCAGTGTTTCAAAGGCTGATGCGACTGCCGCTGCCGTTCCGATACCGAGCCGGACCAGTCCGGCTTCTGTTTTGTGCACCTGGCCGGCAACAAGTCCTTTCATCACCACCGGAAAACCGAATCTTTCCGCCGCTTCACGGGCCGACGCCACCGAATCGACCGCTGCTTCGGCCACGATCGGCACACCGGCCGCGCCGACGATCTGCTTGGACCGGTATTCCTCGAGTACACCGCGCTCCGTCTCCAGCATCTGCCGGACCGCCTCCGGAAGTGCCGGCGTCACCGTCTCCGGCGGTGCCGGCTCCCGCGATGTGAGCATCCGTTTCCGCTCAAAAACGGCATCGAGACACTCGACCGCCCGGTAGACCTCCCGGTAGACCGGAACTCCCCTCGCCTGGGCTTCTTCCTGAAACTGCCGGGCATCCTCCTGCCGTCCCAGCAGCCAGAAGGCCATCGGCTTTCCGGCGGCACGGGCCTCGGAGGTGAGGGCATCAATATCGAGATTCAGGGCGAATCCGCCGGTGAAGGCATGGACATAGACCGCATCCACACCGGGATCGGCACAGACCGAGGCCAGTGCGGTCCCGTAGGCCCGGTCCACCCCGTTCCGTTCCACGGCCGGCCAGAGATCCACCGGGTTGGAGACCGGCATCCATTCGGGAAAGACGGATTTGAGGGCCGTGCGGGTATCGTCGGAGAGGGTCGCCAGTTCCAGACCGGTTTCATGGATAAAATCGGCGCTGACGATACCGGCGCCGCCGCTGTAGGTGAGAACCGCCACCCGGCCGTCTCCTGCCGTCCGCACATCGGGATACATGGCCAGGGCCCGGCAGATGTCCATCATCTGCTTGAAGTCCTTTGCCTCGATCACCCCGGCCTGCACCAGACAGCCCCGGATGACCGCGCCGTTTCCGGCCAGGCTGGCGGTATGGCTCATGGCCGCCGCCGCGCCCCGGGGGCTTTTGCCGCCCCGGAGCAGCACCACCGGCTTGGGCGACTGCCGGCAGATGTCCATGAGACGGCGGCCGTCGGGAATCGATTCCAGATAGAGTCCCACCGCGGCGGTGTCGGGATCATCCAGCAGGTATTCCAGCAGTTCACACTCGTTCACGTCCATTTTGTTGCCGATGGAGCAGACCTTGCTGATCCCCATGACGCCGTGGGTCATGGAATCGATGAGGAAGGCCCCGGAGAGCATACCGCTCTGGACGATGAGGGACACATTGCCGGGAATCAGATTCTCCCATATGGTCGGCGCGACAAAGGAAAAGACCAGCCCCCGGACGGCGTCCACCAGCCCCATGCAGTTGGGCCCCCAGAGGCGGATACCGTGTTTCCGGGCGACCTGCAGCACCTCCTCCTGAAGGGCCAGGCCGCTTTCCCCGCTTTCGGCAAAACCGCCGGATTCGATCATGATCCCCCTGATTCCCCGGCGGGCGCAGTCTTCCACGATAGCGGGAACAAGCCGTCCCGGAACAAACACGATGGCCATATCCACCGGGTCCGGCACCTGATCCACCGACGGATAGCAGGGAACCCCCTCGATTTCCGTATACCGGGGATTGACCGGATAAATGCCGCCTTTGAACCCGGTCAGCAGATTTTTCAGGATGGCATAACCGCCCTTGGTGGGCGTGGCGGTGGCACCGATCAGGGCGATGCCTTTGGGGTGAAAGAAAAAGTCCATTGTCGAAAGTGTTCTCCTTCCTGTTTTCAGAATGAAAGTGCAGGTTTACTCTTCATAGAATGTTCTGCCGGACCGGGCCATTTCCCGCAGCAGCGGCGCCGGTTTGAAGCGGGGGCCGTTGTCAGCCTCCAGCCGCAGCAGTTTTTCATACACGTCAAAGATGCCCAGCGCATCAGCATACCGGAACAGCCCTCCCCGGTACGGCGGAAATCCGGCCCCGTAGATCATGGCCATGTCCATATCCAAAATCCGGTCGGCAAGGCCCTCTTCCAGTGCCCGCACCGCCTCATTGACGGCCCGGAGAAGCAGCTGCTCCACCACCGCATCCGGCGCCATCTGCTTCGGCGGAATGCCGCTTTCCTCAAAATGCTGCTTCACCACTTCGAGATACCGGAAGTTGAGTCCGCCATCCCCGGCCTGATAGTCATACCAGCCGGAGCCGGTTTTCCGGCCGTAGCAGCCGGTGCCGGCCAGTCCGGGATAGAGGGGCGGCAGCGGCCACTGTTCACCGAATGACGAGGAGAGATAAGTGGCGGCAGCGACGATCACATCCATGCCGATCATATCGCTCAGCCGGAACAGCCCGACGGGAAAGCCGAAGGCGGTCACCGCCTTTTCCAGACGGAACGGATTGGCCCCGCCGGACACCATAAAGCAGGCTTCACTCAGCAGGGTGAGCAGCAGACGGGGAACATAGCCGCCGGGACGGTCCTGCACCAGAAACGGAAACTTCCGGAGCCGCCGGGCCAGTTCTCCACAGGTGGCGAGAATGTCCCGGTTGTTCTGACGGGGGATCCGGATTTCCAGCAGCTGAATCCGGTCCGGCGGGTAGAAAAAATGAAGCCCCACCAGCCGGTCCGGGTTCTGAAGCCCCCCGGCGATCTGGTGAATGGCCAGAGACGCGGTACAGGTGGCGAAGATGGCATCATCCCGGCAGAACCGTTCCAGCTGCTGAAATATATTCTGTTTGATGCCGGAATCCTCGGGCACGGCTTCGATGACCATGTCCGCATCCCCCAGCGCCGCCGGGGAGACCGTGGGCTTGATCTGCCGGGCCATCCACTCATCGATGGCTTTCGGATCCTTTCCCCGGGGCCGGAAGGTCCGGACCAGGCTCTGCCGGATGGCGATCAGCCCTTTCCGGAGTGACTTCATGTCGAGATCCAGCAGAAAGACCTGCA
>JBEPXL010000016.1:0-2174 GCA_041641935.1 Desulfobacteraceae bacterium
TTTCCATCGAACAGTTGACTTTTACGGAAATCAACGCCAAGCTGACCCTCCGGAACCGGCAGGCCCTTGAGATCAGCGAAGGGGTTGTCAAAGGAAATGAACTCGGGGGACGCATCTCCGGAACCATTGCCCTCCGGGAACCCATTGAAAGAAGCGTACTCAATCTTTCCGGCGCGATCCGCCCCCACCCGGCATTCATTGCCAAACTCGGTGACGGCCTGATGGCCATGCTGTTCCGGGGCAACCGGGGAAAAAGTGAAATTCCCTTTATCCTCCGGGGAACCATCGAAAATCCGGAATTCAGACCGTCCGGTTAACAACGCGATTTGGACTTTGATCCAGGGAGCCATGACAGATGTTTATCACCCGACAATATACGACGCTGTTCACCCTTCTGTTCATCACTGCGGCCACCTATCTGGGGGTTACCGCCTTTTACAAGGGCGTAACCGGCCAGATGGCATATGAAGATGTAATGCCTGCAGCCATCCAGCCCAAAGCAGGCCGGGCGGAAGCAGCGGTCCGTCCGCTGGCCGACTATGCGGCCATCAATCAGCGGAACCTGTTCAGAACAGGGGAGGCGGCAAAACCGAAGGAAGCCGCACCGCCGCCGCCGGAAATTACAAAGCTCGAAGAAACCAAACTCAAACTGAAACTCTGGGGCACGGTGACAGGGGATGAAGAAAAGGCATACGCCGTCATCGAAGATCCACAGAAACGAAAACAGGATCTGTTCCGGAAGGGGGACAGTATTCAGGGCGCTCTGGTCAAGGAGATTCTCAGAGAAAAGATTATTCTGGCTGTGAACGGAAAAGATGAAATACTGAGCATGGAAAAGGTGGAGAGCAGCGGCCGGCCCGTCGCCCAGAGCGCCGCCCCGTCGCCGTTTCAGGTGGCCGCCAGTCCCCCGGCCGGCGGTTCCGAACAGGTCCAGATCGCAAAAACCCAGATCGATGACGCCATGAACAACATCAACAGCCTGATGCGACAGGCCCGGATCCGTCCGCATTTCACTAACGGCAAGCCCGACGGCCTGACACTTTCCCGGATTCAGCGGGACTCCCTCTTCACCAAACTGGGCCTGCGGAGCGGCGATATTATCACCGGTGTCGACGGCCAGCAGATCGAATCGGTGGATGACGCCCTCAAGTTCTACAACAGCCTCAAATCCGCTTCCAATGTCATGGTGGAAATCCGGCGCCGGGGGCAGACCAAACAGATCCAGTACAATATTGAGCAGTAAACCAGACAGTATCTGACACCGTACCTGCAATGCCGGAAGAGGAAGGGTATTCCCCCTCTACCGGCATTTTCACAAGGTGCCGCCGGGTTTCTGTTCTGAAACCGGCTACATCCGGCGTCGCCTTTGACGATATTTTTTAGCGACAGGAGCGCAAGACATCGAATAATGGACTTTTTCCGATTTTTCCCCAGACGTTTCGGTCTCATTTGCCTGCTGATATGGATTCTTTTCTGCTGCATGCCTCTCTCCGTCCTTGCCCAGGGAACCGGCAATGCCGATGAACGGTATGTCTCCATCGATTTCAATGATGTGGATATCAGCGTCTTTGTCAAGTTCATCAGTGAGCTGACCGGTAAAAATTTTGTTGTGGACAACCGGGTCAAGGGAAAGGTGACCATCATATCTCCCTCCAAAATCTCGGTGACAGAAGCCTATGAAGTCTTTCTCTCGGTCCTGGAGGTGCATGGATTTACCACCGTCCAGTCCGGCGAGGTCATCAAAATTGTCCCGGCCCCGGATGCCCGGACCAAGAGCATTGAAACCCTGATCCGGGAAGAGGCAAATATCTCACCCAATGACAAGGTCGTGACCCAGATTGTTCCGCTGCGGTATGCCGACCCCAATGAAATCAAGCGGCTGTTCGCCCCGCTGGTCTCCAAAAGCAGTGTCATTCTCTCCTATCAGCCGACCAATATGCTGATCATCACGGATGCCTATTCCAATATCAAGCGACTTCTCAACATCCTCCGGGTGATCGATGTCATCGGCATTGGTCAGGAAATCACGGTGGTTCCGCTGGAAAATGCCGATGCCGCCAAAATGGTCCGGATTCTGACCACGGTGTTTCAGCAGCAGCGGCGGGCGGCCGGTGAGGCGGCCATATCCCTGGCTACCGATACCGCTGGTTCGATTCGCCAGCCGGCTGCGTTCT
>JBEPXL010000016.1:2184-18298 GCA_041641935.1 Desulfobacteraceae bacterium
CCAGAAAGGGGCCGCACCCCAGGTCGTTGAATCGGCCGCCAAGTTCGTCGCCGATGACCGCACCAATTCCGTCATCATTCTGGCCAGTGAAGTGGATACCGCCAAGATCCGGCGGCTGATTCATCAGCTCGACCGGGAACTGCCGCCGGGCAAGGAGAATATTCATGTCTACTATCTCCAGCACGCCACGGCGGAGGAACTGGCACAGACCCTGCAGTCTCTCTCCACCAAACAGGCCCCGCCCCAGGAGGGGAAAAAGGAGGCGCCTGTGATCTCCGGTGATGTCAAGATTACAGCGGACAAGCCCACCAACAGTCTGATTATCATGGCTGAAAAAGACGAGTATGTCGTGCTGCAGGATATCATCGAAAAGCTCGATGTTCCCCGGGCAATGGTCTATATAGAATGTCTGATCATGGAGGTGGATGTCAACAAAGGTTTCGGCATTGGAACCGAGTGGATCGCCGGCGGCAAAACCAGCTACGGCAGCGACCGGGACGCCTTGGTCGGCGGCGGATGGTCCGGCGGCGGTGATACAGCCTTTTCCAATCTCGGCGGCATCGCCAGAAGTGCGGTCACCGGGGGCGCTGTGCTGCTGCCCCAGGGGTTTTCCATGGGCGTGTTCGGGGAAAGCATCAATATCGGCGGTGTCAATTTTCAGAACCTCGGGGCCATCGTCCAGGCATTCAAGCAGGATCAGAGTACCCATATCCTGTCCACACCGCAGCTGCTGACAACAGACAATGAAGAAGCGAGCATCAATGTGGGAAAGAACGTCCCCTACCAGACCAAGACCGGTACAACAGCCACTTCGGAGACCTACAACACCTATGAATACCGGGATGTCGGCATCAGTCTGAAGGTGACGCCCCAGATCAGCAAGGACCGCCTGATCCGTCTGACCATCGAGCAGGAGGTGACGAAGCTCGATCTTTCCGCCACGACCAGTTCCTCCGCCGATGAACGTCCCACGACGTTCAAACGGACGGTCAACACCACCGTGATCGTTAACGACGGCAATACCATTGTCATCGGCGGCCTCATCGACGACAGCTTCTCGGAATCCGAAAGCCGTATTCCCTGCCTGGGAGATCTTCCCGGCCTGGGATGGGCATTCAAATCCCTGAACAGAGGCCGTGAAAAGACAAACCTCTTCATCTTTCTGACACCCCATGTGGTCCAGAGCCCGGCGGAAGCAGCGCAAATTTATGAACGGAAAAAAGAACAGATCGACAGAATCGATGAGGAAGAAGGGATCAAACTCTATGAACGGTCCCACAACCGCTCCGGAACCGACTACACCATTCCGGATTTTTTTGAATGATTCCCGCTTCCGCTCCGGGTAAAGAGGTATTGCAGTATGGTTACACAACTATCTGACATTCTACATAAAAATATTGGGATCCCCCTCGATGACGTACAGGAGGCCCGGCGGCTCCGGACCGAAAAAGGCGGAACCCTCGGTGATATACTGATCAAGAAAAAGCTGATCACCGAAACCCAGTTCCTGGAGGCGCTCAGTCTTCAGTACGGGATACCGTTCTGGTCACAGCTTCCGCTGGACAATATGGAAAGCGACCTGATCCGTCAGGTGCCGATCCAGTTTCTCAAAAAATATTTTATGGTTCCGCTGGAACAGCGGACCAAGGCTGAAATAACCGAAAAAAAATCCGGAGACGGAGACGGCGCACCGGAAACGACCGGAAGCAACGGGCATAAACGGTCCTATATCATCGCCATCAATGATCCGTCCCATTTTCAGCCCATCGACGACCTGGTGCGGATTATCGGCATGAATGACTTCAGGATCGTTCTCGCCACCCGGGAATCGATCCTGTCGGCCATCAACATTATCTATGACATGAACCGGGATTCGGCAGAACAGCTGGTCCAGGACATGGAAGATAATGAGTCCATGATTATCTCCGAGATCGAAGGAACGGCAGATCTTCTGGATGACACCAGCGATGCGCCGATCATCAAACTGGTCAACCATATTATTTCCCAGGCGGCCAAGGCCCGTGCCAGTGATATTCATGTGGAGCCCTACCAGGACAGTTTCAAGGTCCGGTACCGGGTGGACGGTATTCTCTATGATCTGCTGACACCGCCCAAAAGTATTCAGGCGGCGCTCACCTCCCGGATCAAGGTCATGTCCAACATGAATATCGCCGAAAAACGGCTTCCCCAGGACGGACGGCTTCAGGTCAAAATCGGCGATCAGGACATTGATGTCCGTATTTCCACCATTCCCACCAGCTTTGGTGAGCGGGTGGTCCTCCGGCTGCTCAACAAGTCCAGTTCCCTGCTGGAACTGTCGGAACTGGGCATGGCCCCGGAACGGCTGGCCCAGCTGAAACGGCTGGTCACTTCTCCCAACGGCATCATTCTGGTCACCGGACCGACCGGAAGCGGTAAAACCACAACCCTGTATGCGGTTCTGTCTTCGATCAACAAGCCGGATATCAATATCATTACCATTGAAGATCCGGTGGAATACCAGTTGAAGGGCATCAGTCAGATCCAGGTCAATCCCAAGATCGAGCTGACCTTTGCCCGCGGGCTGCGGTCCATCGTCCGGCAGGATCCGGATGTGATTCTGGTGGGGGAGATCCGGGACCGGGAAACCGCCGAAATCGCGGTTCAATCCGCATTGACGGGCCATCTGGTTTTCTCCACTCTCCATACCAACGATTCGGCCAGTGCCATTACCCGTCTGGTGGATATCGGCGTGGAACCGTTTCTGATCTCCTCTTCTGTTCTCGCGGTAGCGGCCCAGCGGCTGGTCCGGACCCTCTGCACCGAATGCAAGGAAGCCTATATCCCGGAAAAAATCATGATGGAGGGCATCGGCATAACGCCGGAACAGCTGGAACAGCATACCGTCTACCGGGCCACCGGATGCCCGAAGTGTTTTCACACCGGTTACCGGGGCCGTGTATCGATTATCGAGATTATGGAGCTGGATGAAATCCTGAAGAGTACCATCCTGAAAACCTATGACTCCAACGTCATCAAGAATGCGGCAACCGGCATGGTCACCCTTCGTCAGGATGGTGTGGACAAGATTCTGAAGGGACTGACGACCATTGAAGAGGTGCTGCGGGTGACACGGCAGTGATCAGAGGCGTTGATCACCTGCCCTGCCCGGAGAGGGTACAGGAGCGGATGATGCATGGATCGGGACAGAGGAAGAAAATACCCCGGATACTCGGGACGGTACTGTTTCTGCTGACGGTATTGATGAATGGTTCCGGTCTCGCACAGACGATCCGGATCAATGCGGATCAGCAGTATGATTATGCGGAAAGCCTTTTTGAACAAGGTGAATACATTCAGGCTGTGACTGAATATGAACGGTTCCTCCATTTCTTTCCCGACGATCCCCGCAAAAGAGAGGCTGCTTACCGCATTGGAATGGCCTACTTCAACAGCCGTGCATTCAGTGAGGCCATTGATGCATTCCGGCGGGTAATCGACACCTATGACGGTTCACCGCTGTCGCTGCAGAATGAGGTCACGGAGGCTTTTTTCCAGATCAGCAAAGCCTACCTGGCCCTGAATCAACCGGGGCAGGCTGTTGCCAATCTGCAGAATCTGATTACCCTGGCAGAAAATCGCGAAGTTCAGGATGCCGCGTTCCACCGGATCGGGTGGATTTATCTGGAAGCGGGAGAATGGGACCGGGCACGTTTCTATCTGGCACAGATCAGCCCGGAAAACCGGGAAACATATCGCCTGGAAAAGATTGCCGACACCCTGGAGCGGGTCGATGAAATTCCTACCAGAAACCCTGCCCTGGCAGGAACGCTGTCCGCAGTGGTACCGGGTTCAGGGTATGTCTATACAGGTCGTTACCGGGATGCCCTGATTTCGTTTCTGCTGAACGGCGGCATGATTCTGGCGGCTTACACGGCCTTTGCGGATGACAACCCGGCCCTGGGGGCGGTGATCAGCTTTTTTGAGATTGGATTTTACACCGGAAATATATACGGTTCCATCGGCAGCGCCCACAAGTACAACCGGGATCGTGTTACGGAATTTGTCCGGAATCTGCAGCAGGAAGCCGGTGTCCGCTTTTCCGCCGGTCCGTCACCGGACGGTGAAGGCGTGGCGTTTCTGTTCCGGTACTCCTTCTGAATCATCCAGCCAGCGACAGAAACGCGGAACGCAGTCCATGCTGCGCTCCGCTGTTACAGTTCTGCCTTCTCCCGGTTCCCTGTTCAAAATGTAACCCGTACCAAAAGAATCAATCCTCCTGCAGTTCCGGCAGATTGGCGTAGTATTCCAGAATCTCCGGATTCCGGAGCGCGTCCCTGTTCCGCACATCCTGCCCCTGGATCGTCTTTTTGACCGCCAGTTCCACCTTTTTCATGTTCAGCGTGTAGGGAACGTCCGGCACTTCGACAATCTTGGCCGGCACATGGCGCGGTGATGCGTTTTCCCGGATCGCCTTCCGGACTTTGTTCTTCAGATCATCCGTCAGTCCGTAGCCGGCCATCAGCTTCACGAACAGCACCACCCGGATGTCGTCTTTCCAGGGCTGGCCGATCACCAGGCTGTCCTCGATCTCCTCGATCTGCTCCACCTGACGGTAGATCTCCGCTGTACCGATGCGGACACCGCCGGGATTGAGGGTGGCATCGGACCGTCCGTAAATGGTGACCCCGCCCCGGTCATTGATCTCGATAAAGTCACCGTGACGCCAGACACCGGGGTAGACATCGAAATAGGCGTCATGGTACTTTTTTCCGTCCGGATCATCCCAGAAATAGATGGGCATGGACGGCGCCGGCGCGGTGCAGACCAGCTCCCCCTGCTGATTACAGACCGGTTCCCCCTTTTCGTTGAATGCCTCCACCTTCATCCCCAGCCCCCGGCACTGCAGTTCTCCCGCATAGACCGGTCCCATGGGATTGCCCAGGGCAAAGCAGCCGTTGATATCCGTACCGCCGGAGATGGAGGCGAGCTGCAGATCGGCTTTGATGGCATCGTAGACGAAATCAAAGCCTTCAATGGAGAGCGGTGAACCGGTGGAAAGAAGAGCCCGCAGTGAGGAAAGATCGAACTTTTCACCGGGCCGGAGTCCCGTATTCATCAGCGCTGCGATATAGCCCGCGCTGGTTCCGAAGACGGTAATCTTTTCATCCTGGGCCATCTGCCAGAGGGCTTCAGGACCCGGCTGAAAGGGATTCCCATCGTAGAGGACCAGCGTCGCGCCCACCGACAGGGCACAGGTGAGCCAGTTCCACATCATCCAGCCGCAGGTGGTGAAGTAGAAAATTGTATCATGCCGCTTCAGATCCGTATGGAGCAGATGCTCCTTCATCTGCTGCAGCAGGATTCCCCCGGCGCTCTGGACCATGCACTTGGGCAGTCCGGTCGTGCCGGAAGAATACATGATATAAAGAGGATGTTCAAACGGAAGCTGGGTGAATTCGATCTCCAGGCCGGACTGCGAGGACCGGAAATCGTCATACAGGACCGCATTGGGAACACCGCTGATGTCCGGTTCCGGACGGGTGTAGGGAACCACCACCACCTTTTCCACCGAATCGATCTGCTGCAGAATGCTGGTTATCCGCTCCAGGCTGTCGATCTGCTTTCCCTTGAAAAAGTAACCGTCGGCTGTAAAGAGAACCCGGGGCCGGATCTGGCCGAACCGGTCCAGAACGCCCTTGATGCCGAAATCCGGTGAACAGGAAGACCATGTCGCGCCCATGCTCACGGCGGCCAGCATGGCAATGATCGTCTCGGGCATGTTGGGCATGAAGCCGACCACACGGTCACCGGGCCGGATCCCCATCTCCCGGAGCGAAGCGGCGACACGGGCCACCGCGTCATGGAGTTCGGCATAGGTCATCCGCCGGTTCACCCGGTCCTCCCCCCGGAAAATCAGGGCAGTCCGGTCATCCCGGTAGCGGAGCAGGTTTTCCGCAAAGTTGAGGCGCGCGCCGGAAAACCATTTCGTTCCCGGCATTTTATTGACATCATCGATCACCTGATCATAGGGTTCCGAGGCCAGGATCTGCGCATAAGACCACATTTCGGCCCAGAAGTCGGGAATACTCTCCACGGACCACTGCCAGAGATCATTATAATCGGTAAAATTTTTGTTGTATGTTTTGTTTACGCCGGTCATGAAGCAGTTCATGTTCGTCTGCTTCACCTGTTCTTCCGACGGTTTCCACAGCAGCTTCGCCATCGATTGTCCCCCTTTTGCTGGCTTGAAGAATAAGGATTGCGCGTGAAAAGATCACGCCGCAGGGCTTCCTGTTCTGCTACCGGTCATAAATCACGGCCAGAATGGTCGCGCTGCCGTTCCTGGCGGCGATGAGATGGGGAATGGTGGACAGATAATAGGCGCTGTCTCCCGGCGCCAGTTCAAACTGTTCGTCGCCGATCTCCAGAACCACCGTACCACTCATGACATAGATAAACTCTTCCCCTTCATGGCGCGAAATTTCCTTGTCCGGATTCTCTTCCAGCTGGACGATCAGGGGTTCCATATTCCGGCCTCTCACTTCCGGGGCCAGACTTTTGTACATGTAAATCTGCTTCTGGCCGGTCCGGGAAGTGGAACGGGAAATGGTTTTCCGGTCTTCTTTCCGGGTAATGGCATAGGGTTTGTCCGCATCCCCGGCCAGGAGACGGCCAAATGCCGCATCCAGGGCGCGGGAGAGTTTGATCACGGTTCCCAGCTGGGGGTAGACCTCCTGTTTTTCGATTCGGGCCAGCAGATCGGGATCGAAGTTTGTCAGCCGTGCCAGTTCCTCGACGGAAATCCCCTTTTCCTCCCGGAGCGACCGCAGCCGGTGACCGATCTCCTCCACACCGGCCGGTCCGGACGCGGAAATATCCCCGGTCAGATCTTCAAAATAGTCCACATTGATGTGGGGCGTCTGTTGCTCATTGGATGCCATATTCGTCGTCTCCCATGATGAGTTAACGCAAATGACGAAATAACTTCAATACTGAAAAAATCCGAAATCCGAA
Source organism: Desulfobacteraceae bacterium (assembly GCA_041641935.1). Taxonomy (GTDB): domain Bacteria; phylum Desulfobacterota; class Desulfobacteria; order Desulfobacterales; family Desulfococcaceae; genus JBEPXL01. The sequence continues at coordinate 9,181 of JBEPXL010000016.1, forward strand.
GTACGAAATTCGGAACAGAAAACGGGAACAGCGAATTTCAGCATTCGGATTTCGGTTTCGATGAATCGGTACAACCGGATGAAATAGTATAAACCGCTCAAAAACTCAATCCATTTTTAAGCGACGGTTCCATCCGGATCAGCCTGCGGCGCGGTATTCCGCAGGCAGTTCCGCCCTGTCTCCCCAGTCCTCAGGCAGTTTCTGGTCCGGGGCCTCTCCTCTCTTGTCCTTCCGCTTCTTCAGGCCCGGGCGGGCGAATTTGGGATGTCCTTCCTTGAGGGTACGGCCATTGATGGCAGCCTCGGAGCGGAGACGGCGGCCGATGGTCTTTTCCATCTGTCGTCCCAGCCACAGAATCCGGTCCACATCGTAGCCGTGTTCTATGCCCATTTCATCAATCTGGACCAGCATGTCTTCCAGACAGTTCAGCCCCACATACCGGGGATCATCGTAGTAATATTCACCGGTTCCCTTGACGGGACTGTCATCGAGGAAGTTGGCCGGCTGTCCGCCCAGTCCGCCGATGGTCGCTTCAAACTGGGTAATCCCCGCCTGCAGCGCCGCCAGAACCGATGCCGATGCAATCCGTTTGGTTTCATGGAAATGGGCGATATGGAGTTTCGTGTCCGGCATCTCGTCCAGGATCATGGAAAAATAACGATACACTTCCGGGGCCGATGCGCTGCCGTCATGATCGGCGTGTTCCACATCGTGGGCCCCGATTTCCAGCCACCGCTTGGTAAATTCCACGGCGTCCTTCATATCCGTGGCCCCGCCGATGGGGCTTCCCCAGATGGTGCTGACCGTGCCGCACATTTTAATGCCCGCGTCAGTACATTTCCTGATGCACCGTTCGGCCTCTTTCCAGTATTCGGGAAGGGTACTTCCGGAGTTGGCAAAGTGGTGTTCCTCTTCGGTGGAAACCATCATCAGCACCCGATCCGGACCGATGCCCTTCTCCTTCAGTTCGATGGCCCGGTCAACCGCCCCTTCCCGGATAGTGATACAGGTGAATGTAATGTCATCGTAATTGACGCCTTTTCTTTCACACCGTTTCTTGAACCGGTCGCTCCGGACATGGGTCAGCAACTCTTCGGCGTCATCGAACTGGGGCATCAGAAAGGGATTGCCCAGGTTGGTCACTTCAATGTCACGGCAGCCGGCAAAGATCAGCTCGTCCAGATAGAATTTCTTTGCGCGGGTCGAGATGAATTTCTCCTCGTGCTGAAAACCGTCCCGTACAGTAATATCACCGATGGTTACATTTCGGGGCATCCGGGGAAAAATCTTCCAGTAATCATATTCTGTCATCGCCATTTCCTCCTGAAAATGGTGCGGGTTTCCATAAAATTAAAACGGTTCAATTCTCTCTGTTCTTCTGAAAGTTTCAGAACCGGAAATTTCCGAAGGACGGCTCTCCGATGGGCCTGAGCAGGCTCACTTCAAACGCCATACCGAGCCAGTCCCGGATTTCCGAAAACCTGAGAACCCGGTCATTGAGAATCCTTGCGCCGCAGTAGAACGGATGGGCCTCGCCGTCATATTTCTCGATCATCTTCTGGCGGAATGCCTCTTTCTCTTCATCGGTCATGGGATTTCCTTTTGCTTCCCGCTTCCGTTCCTCGATGGAGAGCAGCACACCGGCGGCGCTGCGGCCGCTCATGACACCGGTGCGGGCCCGCATGGTGGCAAAGAGAAAATGAGGACGGTAGGCCCGTCCGCACATGCCGTAATTGGCCGCGCCGTTGTCGGGACCGATGACCAGCTGAATCCGGGGAACCTGCGCACAGGAGACCGCCCGGACCATATCCGCACCGTATTTGCCTATGCCCTGGTGTTCGGACTCGGAGCCGACCATATAGCCGGGAGCGTTCTGGACAAAGAGAAGCGGCGTCTTTTCCTGGGAACACCGGACAATCCACTCCGCCGCCTTCCGGGCCGCCTCGGCAAAGATGATGCCCACCGAATTGGACGCGATCACGCCGACGGGAATGCCTTTGATCCGGATTTTGCCGGCAAGGATATTGTCTCCCCGGCCCGGTGCGTAGTCCCGCTTGTATTCGATAAAGTAGGAATCATCGGCAATGGCCGCCAGAATGGCCCTGCCGTCGATGCCCTGGTGAATCCCCGACGGCATCAGATCATAGATGGTCTCGGCCGGAACCGTGGGCGGGGATTCGGCATACCGCTGTATCTGAATCTCCCGGGGCCGTTCCAGGGCCAGAATCTCCCGCACCCGGTAGACCGCCTCCTCCTGGTCGGCGCAGAAATGGTCCGCGCCGCCGGAGACATGGGTATGCACCCGGGCCCCGCCCAGATCTTCAGCGGAGATGACCTCGCCGGTCGCCATCCGGACCAGGGGCGGTCCGCCCAGAAACGAGTAGGACATCCGGTCGATCATCACCGACTGACAGGCCATGAAGACGATGTAAGCCCCCCCGGCCGTGTTGCCACCGGTGGAGAGGGTAATCTGTTTCAGCCCCATGGCCGACATCCGGGCCATGTTGTAGAACATGGAACCGAAATGGCCGTCATCGGGGAAGACATCGGCCTGCATGGGCAGAAAGGCTCCGCCGGAATCGGCAATGTAGACGCAGTTGAGCCCGCACCGTTCGGCGATGGCCTGGGCCCGCATGTGCTTTTTCAGGGTAATGGGGAAATAGGTTCCCGCCTTGACCCGGCTGTCATTGGCGAAGATCATGGTCCAGTTGTCGTTGATCTTCCCGATGCCGGTGACAACACCCGCACAGGGGACATCATCGATGCCGCCGGGATAGTTCATCCCGAACCCGGCGATCCGGCTCAGTTCGTAATAGGTGGTGCCGGGGTCGATGAGCATGTCGATCAGCTCCCGAACCGGCTTTTTCCCCTGCTTCGCCAGCCGGTCCACAGCGCCCTGGCCGCCGGGCCAGACGGCTTCATGGACCCGCTCGTCCAGCTTCCGTTCTTCATTTTCCCAAAAGGTGCGATTTTCGCTCATAACCTCCCCTCCGGTTCAGGTATTGTCTATTTTCCCTTGTAGACCGGTTTCCGTTTTTCCCGGAAGGCCGCCAGCCCTTCCAGACGGTCTTCGGTGGGAATCGTGACCCAGTAGGCGTTGGACTCCAGCGCAAGGCCGGTCTGGAGATCGGTTTCCAGTCCGTAATTGATGGCGTATTTGGCCTGTTCAATGGCAACGGGACCGGTTTCGCAGATCATGGCGGCCATTTCCCGGCAGGCATCCAGAAGATTCTCCCGGGCGGTGACCCGGTTGACCAGCCCGATCTCCAGTGCCTCGGACGCGGCCACACGGCGGCCGGTGAAGATCAGTTCCTTGGCTTTCCCCTTTCCGACGAGCCGGGGCAGCCGCTGGGTTCCGCCCGCGCCGGGAATGATCGCCAGCCGGGTTTCGGTGAGCCCCAGGGAAGACGCTTCCGCGGCGATCCGTATATCGCAGGCAAGGGCCAGTTCCGTGCCGCCGCCCAGGGCAATACCGTTGACAGCGGCGATCACCGGCTTGTTGAGCTGTTCCATATCGGTAAAAAGGTTCCGGATGGTGTAGATAAATTCCTTTACCTGAACCGGTGACAGCGTGGCCCGTTCTTTCAGATCCGCCCCCGCGCAGAATGCCTTTTCTCCCGCGCCGGTGATCACCACCACCCGGATGTCGGACCGGAACCGGACGTCATCGATCTGCGCCTTGAGGGCCCGGAGCAGGTCGAAATTGAAGGAATTCATCACCCGGGGCCGGTTGAGGGTGAGAAAAAGGGTCTGGTCCTCTTCTTCGACCAGCAGCAGATTTTCGTTCATCATCTCCTCCGCATGTTGAAATGATCCGGGAATCAGCAGCCGACGTACCGGGAAATGACCAGCCGCTGCACTTCGGATGTGCCTTCCCCGATATCGAGGAGCTTCTGGTCCCGGTAGAACCGTTCCACATTGTACTCCTTCATCAGACCGTAACCGCCGTGGATCTGGACGGCATGATTGACTACCCGGCCCATGAGTTCGGAGCAGTAGAGTTTTGCCATGGCCGCATACAGTTCAAAGGAACGTTTATGGTCTCTGAGCCAGCAGGCTTTGTAGAGAAGGTTACGGGCACACTCGATCTCCAGGGCACAGTCCGCCAGTTTGAAGGCCACGGCCTGGAACTTGCTGATGGGCTGACCGAACTGTTCCCGGCCCCTGGCATACTTGAGGGCCAGTTCATAGGCGCCCTGGGCCCCGCCCAGTCCCATGGCCCCGATGGAGAGACGTCCGCCGTCGAGGGTCTTGAGCATCTGGTGAAAGCCGTCGCCCTGGCTGCCCAGAATATTGTCCGCCGGTACACGGACATCGTCAAAATAGAGTTCCGCCGTATTGGAAGAGCGCCACATCATCTTTTTGTGCATGGGAACGGTTTTGAACCCGGGGGTGCCGTGTTCAACGATGAAGCAGGTGTATTCGGGCTTGCCGTTGGGGCGGGTTCCGGTGATGGCCTGGACCGTGACCCCCATGGACATGTCACAGGCGGCGTTGGTAATGAAGATTTTGGAGCCGTTGATGACCCACTCGCCGCCGTCTTTCACGGCGGTGGTCTTGCTGCCGCCGGCGTCGGAACCGGCCGTCGGTTCGGTAAGGCCGAATCCCCAGAGGGCTTCGCCGCGGCAGAGGGGCGGCAGATATTTTTTCTTCTGCTGCTCGGTGCCGAAGTAGTAGAGCGGGCCGATGCCGAGGGAATTTCCGGCGGCGATGGTCGCCGCCTGGGAACCGTCCACCCGGGCGATCTCCTCCACCGCGATAATGTAGGAGAGATAGTCCATCGCCTGGCCATCGTATTCTTCGGAGACGAACATGCCGAAGAGACCGATTTCACCCATTTTCCGTGTCAGGTCAGCGGAAAATTCCTCCTTTTCGTCCAGTTCCGGTGCGACCGGTGCGATTTCGCTCTGGGCAAACTTGCGGACCTCCTTGCGGATCATCTCCTGTTCTTTGGTTAGATCGAAATCCACGGTACCTCCTCCTTTCAGAGATGGTAAAAAACGGAATCATTTACCGACCGGTCGTTAGGCAACAGGCAAAAAATTTTTGGCGGCATCCGAAACCGCATGATTACCGACCGGTCGTTAGGTATTTTCTCAAGATATTTCACGGGAATTGCCGTTTGTCAAGATGAAATATCATCTTTCTGCTTCAGACCGCTCAGGATAAAGGTCTCATAAATCTGGGCAATTTCATCGATGGTGAGGCGACCCGTCGGTTTGTACCAGGTGGCCCCGGCGGTGCAGAGGGTCAGAATCGCGTAGGAGAGGATTTTGACATCCACATCCGCGAATACGCCCCCTTTGCTGCCGTCGCTGATAATCTCCTGAAAGATCCGTTCATATTCGTCCCGGCGGGTAACGATCTCCCGGTAATGCGCCGGCGTCAGCCCCCGCAGTTCACTGTTGGCGATAAAATTCTCCTTCTGCCGCTCCAGATGAAAGCGGACATGGCTTTCCACGGCTGCCCGCATCCGCTCTTCCACATCATCAATGCCTGCCAGGCTGGACTTGAGGTAGAAGGTGAGGTCATCCATGGTGGACTGAAGGATGCTGAAGAGGATTTCCTCCTTGCTGGTGTAGTGATAGTAGATACTCGCCTTCTGTATGCCGCTTCCCCGGGCGATTTCGCTGATACTGGTGGCAAAGTATCCTTTTTTGAAGAAGAGATCGATGGAGACGCGTTTGATGGTCTCTTTCATAGTGCCCGACGGCATGGCAGCCTCCTTTTCGCTATTGTCCCCGTCGCTTTTGCAGGGAATCGCTACGATTGAACATGGGTGTGACAGCATCATGTACAGATTCAGCACAACATCAACTAACGACCGGTCGGTAGAACACATTGGACACAGAAAACCGGTTTTGTCAAGCAGAGAGTTCCGGTAAATGGCTGCGGCTGCAAAACCGCAGAAAAAGACTTGCCTATCCTCTCAGAATTTTCTACCATCAGACAGACGTCATCCAGACCGGATGAAACACCCTCCCCCATCGAGGGAAAACCGACGACAGCGTCCCCGAAGAACGGTTTCATCTCCGATAATCCCCTCCGGCCAGCCTCACCTGCCGGGCGAACAGAAGAAAAAGGACTCTGCAGTGGAGCCCATCATTCGTGTCGAGAACCTCGTCAAGCGCTTTAAAACCGTCACCGCCGTGGACGGCATTTCCTTCTCCGTCCAGCATGGTGAATTCTTCGGCCTTCTCGGTCCCAACGGGGCCGGAAAGACCACCACCATCCGGATGCTGTACGGCTTTTCACCGCCTACCGCCGGAACCCTGGAGATTTTCGGCCTGAACATTTCCAGACACTGGCGGGAGATCAAGTCCCGGATCGGGGTCTGTCAGCAGGAAAACACCCTGGACCCGGACCTGACGGTGGCCCAGAACCTGGAGATTTTCGCCAGCTATTTCAATATCTCCAAAGAGGTGGCGCTGGAGCGGGCCGGGGAACTGCTTTCCTTTTTTGCCCTCTCCCACCGCAGCGAAGACAAGGTGTCGGAACTCTCCGGCGGCATGTCCCGGCGTCTGACCCTGGCCCGTGCGCTGATCAACCGCCCGGATATTCTCATCCTGGACGAACCGACCACCGGTCTCGATCCCCAGTCCCGGTACCAGATGTGGGAACGCCTCGACGCCCTCAAAGGCAAAGGGCTGACGGTGCTGATGACGACCCATTACATGGAAGAGGCGGAAAAGCTCTGCGACCGGCTGGTGATCGTCGATCACGGGCAGGTGCTGGTAGAGGGGAATCCACAGGATCTGATCACCCGGCACACCGGCGGAAACGTCATTGAAATGACCGGCCATGACGCGGCAGCGCTCGATTTCGTGCGGGAAAATGACATCCAGCACGACGACCTCGGCGACCGTCTCATCATTTATACGGCACGGGATGACACGGAACTGAACAATATCATCATCGAGCGGTTCTGCGCGAAGAAGTGTACCTACAGAAACAGCACACTGGAGGATGTATTCCTCCGCCTGACCGGAAGGGAGCTGAGAGAATGATTCGGATGTCTGCGTTTTCCTGGCGGTTTTTGAAGGTATGGAAGCGGAATCTGATTACCTACCAGAAGATCTGGAAGGTCAGCTTTCTGACGCCGCTTCTGGAACCGATCCTCTACATTCTGGCCTTCGGCATGGGCATCGGGGTGATGATCGGCGAGGTCCGCTACAGCGGCGTAACGATCTCCTACACGCGGTTCATTGCTCCGGCGCTGATCGCTGTCGCCGTGATGCAGAATGCGTTTTTTGAAACGACGTATACTTCATTTGTGCGGATGTACTTTCAGCGCACCTTTGACGGAATGCTGACCACGCCGCTTTCCCTGGAGGAGATCATCCTGGCTGAAATCGTCTGGGCGGCCACCAAGTCTGCGGCGGCGGCGACAATTATGCTGATCGTGCTGGGTGTTTTCGGCTATGTGGAGTTTCCCATGGGGCTGCTGATGATTCCCATCGCCTTTCTCGGCGGGCTTGCCTTCGGGGCCATCGGCATGGTCTTCACAGGCATTACGCCGACCATTGATCTGTTCAACCTGCCGATTTTTCTGTTTATCACTCCCATGTTTCTGTTCAGCGGCACGTTTTTTCCGATCACGAACCTGCCGGAATGGGCCCAGCCCCTGGCGATCGCGTTTCCGCTGTATCACATTGTGGAGTTATCGAGGCGGTTCTGTATCGGGATTCATGAGGCGGGGACACTGCTGAGTCTGGGGTATCTGGTGGGGTTTTCGGTTTTGTTTATTTATATGGGGCTGGTGTCGATGCGGTGGCGGTTGATCAAGTAGGGTGGCGTCATCATGTCCCTGGAAGATTATTCAGCACTCGAAGAAACAGCCTGCCTTCTGCGATCACCAGAAAATGCCCGAACGCTCATCGAATCCATCGCGCAGCTTGAAAATGAATATTGAATGGAAGAATGGATTATCATTATTGATCAAACTTCCACAGGCTATTCTCCGGAATCCCGCTGAATCACCTTTATTCCCTTTTCCGACCACATTCCCTTATGCCCCTGAAATTGAATAAAATTCCATAATCATTCCCCTGCTGTAGACAAGCTCTCCCCCCTGTGGTAGAGGTGCAAAGAATAACAGCAACCCAAAAGAGTCAGGAAAAGAAACATAATCCGGCATCATTTTTCTTCAGACAGCATAACAGATCAGCCCATGTCCATGCACCCCCCTCCCCTGCCCCGCTCTTTCCGGCAGGCGTACCCTTTCAAGCTGGGAACGACTTCGTTCATCTATCCCGATCATTATGCCCCCAATGTCCGGATGCTCGGTCCGTATCTGGACGAGATCGAACTCCTCTTTTTCGACAGCCGCTATCCGGGGAGTATACCGGATGAACCGGTGATCGAAACACTCGGTACTCTGGCAGAGACATTCGGGATCACCTACAATATTCATCTTCCCACGGATGTGTCCATCGCCGACACCGATCCCGAAGAACAGAACCTGGCTGTCCGGACGCTCCGGCAGGTGATCCGGCTTACCGCGCCTCTTTCGCCGTCCGTCTCCGTATTTCATATTCCCGCCGACCCGCAGATGACAGCCGCCGAAGTCAGACAGTGGCAGGAACGTGCATTCACCGGCGTCGGCAGACTGATGGAACAGACCGGCGACTGTCCCCTTGCCGTGGAAACCCTCGACTATCCGGTCCAGTGGCTCGACCCGGTTCTGTCGGCCTTTCCGCTTTCCCTCTGCCTCGATATGGGCCATCTTTTTCTGAATCGATTTGACATTCCGGCCATCGTTGACCAATATTGGAATAGCATATCCATCATTCACCTGCACGGTGTCCGGGACGGCAAAGACCACATTGCCCTGCATCATCTGACCGGGGATCAGGCCCGGACGGCGGTATCGATTCTCCGGCGGTTCAACGGAACTGTATCCATCGAGGTCTTTTCCGCCAAGGAACTGCTGCCGTCCCTGGACACACTGGCAGACTGGTGGAAAATGCTGCCTGACAACCGGTGATTTGAATCCATTTCCTTCCACGGAAAAAGAACATGCTTCTCGTTGCAGACAATCTGACGATCACAAACAGTACCATTGAAGCGGCAGTCCGGTCGATGGAACCGGAACCGGTGCAGGATATGATCCGGCGGT
>JBEPXL010000017.1:0-18224 GCA_041641935.1 Desulfobacteraceae bacterium
ATTCATGGTGGCCGAGGCTGACGAAAGCGACGGTTCGTTTCTCAAGATGTCGCCGACCATCACCGTTGTGACCAATATCGACCGGGAACATCTCGACTTCTATAAAGACCTGGACGACATCAAAAATGTATTTCTTGAATTTCTGGACCGCATCCCGTTTTATGGTCTGGCCGTTCTCTGTCTGGACAATGAAGCGATTCAGGATCTGATCCCGAAGCTCCGGAAGCGGTTTACCACCTACGGCATGACCTCCCAGGCCGACTTTCAGGCCCGGAACGTTGCCCATGACGGATTCAGGAGCCGGTTCGATGTCTATCACTTCAGCGAGCGGATCGGCGATATCGTTCTCAATCTCCCCGGACGGCACAACGTGCTCAATGCCACCGCCAGCATCGCCGTCGGGATGGAACTGGGAATCCCCTTCAACACCATCAAGACGGCGCTGGAGACCATCGAAGGGGTCCAGCGGCGACTGGAAATCAAGGGGGAAGCAAACGGCATCACGGTTGTGGATGACTATGGGCATCATCCCACCGAAATCAAGACGACCCTGCAGACCGCGCGGGAATGCTGGCCGGACCGCCGGATCGTGGTCATTTTCCAGCCCCACCGGTATACCCGGACCCAGGCCCTGTTCAGCGAGTTTACCCGCTCCTTTTATCAGTCGGATCTGCTGATGGTTCTTCCCATCTACGCCGCCAGTGAACGACCCATCGAGGGGGTCGATGCCCGCACCCTCTGCGATGCCATCCGGATGTACGGCCACAAGGAGGTGCTTTATCTGGAGGATACGCCGGCGGCTGTGACCCGCCTGAAAGAGACGCTCCGGCCCGGAGATGTGCTGCTGACCCTGGGAGCGGGAAATATCTGGCGCATCGGGGAAACCGTTCTGGATGAACTGCGCCACAAAAGCGGGCGCCGCAGTCTGTGAGCGGAAAATCTCACAGTATGTCCGTTCTGTATCCCGTATACTCTCCGGATACGCAGTCGGACCGGAGACAGCCGCTGGAGATCGACAGCGGTACCGAAGCCCGGTTGCGGGCGATGCTGGGGGATCATCTCCGGTTTCATGAGCCGATGTCCCGGCATACGTCGCTTCGGGTCGGCGGTCCGGCCGATCTCTATGCGGCACCGGAAGGTCAGGCGGCGCTGTCGGTTCTGATGGCCTGGGCGGCTGAACAGGAAATTTCCTGCCGTGTCATCGGCGGCGGCACCAACCTTCTGGTCAGCGATGCCGGACTTCCGGGAATGGTGGTGGCGCTGAACCGCTATGAACGCAGAATTGACATCCGGGAAGAGGAAAACGGCAGGGTACTGGTATCGGCCGGGGCCGGCGTCTCCATGAGCGCTCTGTGCCGGTTTGCGGCCCGGAACCGGCTGGAGGGAATGGCGTTTGCGGTGGGGATACCCGGTACGGTGGGCGGCGGAATCCGGATGAATGCCGGCACGGCAACGGGGGCTGTTGCGGATGTGCTGGCGGGGCTTACGGTACTGGATGCCGACGGGCAGGTCCGGTGGCTGGACCGGCCGGATCTCCGTTTCTGCTATCGCCATCTGGCCTGGCCGGAAACCGGCGGAAGAGCGCCGGTGATTCTGACCGGTCATTTCCGTCTGCGGCGGAGTGAACGGACCGGCGACGAACTGCAGTGTGAAATCCGGTCCCTCCTGGCGGCCCGGTGGTCCCGGCAGCCCAAAGGCGTCCGGAGCGCCGGATGTTTTTTCAAAAATCCGTCCGGCCATTCCGCCGGCGCGCTGATCGACCGGGCCGGTCTCAAAGGACTGCGGATCGGTGGCGCAATGGTATCCCCGGTCCACGCGAATTTTATTGTCAACCGGGACGGCGCCGCCGCCCGGGATATTCTTTCCCTGGCCGAGCAGGTACGGGCGACGGTTCTGGAGCAGTTTGGTGTGGCCCTTGCGCCGGAGGTGAGGATGCTGGTGTAGAAGCAAATGGGTAAAGTCTATTATTACAGACAAGCGAACCGGCGGCAGGACCGGCTGAAGAAAACCGGACGGCGGACCCTGACATGGCTGACGGGACTGCTCTTTCTTGTTCTGCTCAGCGGCCTTCTGCTCTTCGGATACCATTACGTGATCCACAGCCCGCGGCTGGCCGCCCAGCTGCGGATCGAGGGCAATGTGCATCTGTCGGCAAAGGAGGTGCTGGAGCAGGCCGGACTGTCGGCGGGTGTAAATCTTCTGTCGGTCAACGCCTCGGCTGTGGAAAGAAGACTGGCAGGCCACCCGTGGATCGATTCGATCCGGGTCCGGTACACCCTTTCGCGGGTGCTGCGCATCCAGGTCCGGGAGCATCGTCCCGTCGCGATTCTTGACATAGGCCGTAGATTTATTCTCAACGACCGGGGAAGAATTTTTAAAGAATGGTCTCCTGATGATCCGGAAGGACTGCCGGTAGTGAAGGGTCTCAAGTTTCTGGATCTGGATATTTCCGGACAGACAGAGAGTATTCCTTTCAATGCGGTGATGACTGTGTTACAATTTGGTTTGTCGCGAAACAGCGTACTGCCCAACCATCTGATCGAACGGATCCGTGTCGACAGGGAACTGGGGCTGACGGTCGAGGTTCTGCCCGATAATTCCCGTATTCCGGTCCGTCAGATCCAGCTGGGGTATACAGAGTATCCAGAGAAAATAGAACGGCTCAAACGGCTTTTGTCTTACCTGAAAAACTATCACGGCGATCTGAAGATTCACACCATCGACCTGAGCAATCTGGATCGCGTCGTCATCAGACCCATCGAAATCGATTTGCTCTCCGGGAATTACAAGGAGGTTTGAGTGCAGGGACAGGAAGAGATTATAGTCGGCCTGGATATTGGAACGACGAAAATATGTGCAGTGGTTGGTGAAATATCCGGTAAAGAGATCAACATCATCGGCATCGGAACCCATCCTTCTCTCGGCCTGCGGAAAGGCGTCGTGGTCAATATCGAGGCGACGGTCGATTCCATCAAGAAAGCCGTGGAGGACGCGGAACTGATGGCCGGATGCGAGGTCCGGTCCGTCTACGCCGGTATCGCCGGCGGGCATATCACCGGATTCAACAGCCGGGGGATTATCGCCATCAAGGGGTCCGGAGAAATTACGCCCCACGATGTGGAACGGGTGGTCGATGCGGCCCGGGCCGTCGCCATTCCCATGGACCGTGAGGTGATTCATGTTCTGCCCCAGGAATTCATCGTGGATGACCAGGCCGGTATCCTGAATCCCGTGGGCATGTCCGCGGTCCGTCTGGAAGCCAAAATCCACATCGTCACCGGGGCGGTCACTTCCGCGCAGAATATCGTCAAATGTGCCAATCAGGCCGGGCTTGAGGTCAACAATATCGTTCTGGAATCGCTGGCGTCCAGCGAGGCGGTTCTGAGTGAGGATGAAAAGGAACTGGGAACCGCCCTTCTCGATCTGGGGGGCGGGACGACGGATCTGGCGATCTTTGCCGGAAAGAATATCAAACACACCTATGTCCTGTCGCTGGGCGGCAACAACCTGACCAACGACATCGCCATCGGTCTGCGGGCGCCGCTGGCCGAGGCGGAAAAGATCAAGCGGAAGTATGGAACCTGCGGTTCCCACTACGTCAGCGGGGATGAGTTTATCGAGGTTCCCGGCATGGGGGGGCGCAAATCCCGCAAACTTTCCCGGCAGGTGCTGGCCGAGATCCTGGAGCCGCGGATGGAGGAGATCTTCACCCTGATTCAGCAGGAGATCTACCGGTCCGGCATGGAAAACTCCGTCAACTCCGGCATTGTCCTGACCGGCGGGTCATCCCTGCTGGAGGGGGTGACCGAGGTGGCGGAGTCGATTTTCAACCTGCCGACCCGGCTGGGGCGGCCCCAGAAGATCGGCGGGCTGGTGGACGTGGTCAACAACCCCATGTATGCCACCGGGGTCGGGCTGGTGCTCTTCGGTGCCCGGAACCAGAGTCCCCGGAAGCTGCACTCCAAGGACGCGAAAATATTTAACCGGATCATGACCCGCATGAAACGGTGGTTCAGAGATATTATTTGACCCCGGCTGAAAAAATGGTTACGTAGCAACAGGAAATATCAGCCATCAATCTTTCCTCAGGAGGTGGGAAACGATGTTTAATTATGTAGAAAACAACGAACATACAGCCAAGATAAAGGTGATCGGCGTCGGGGGCGCAGGCGGAAACGCGATCAATAACATGATCGATGCGGACCTCAAAGGCGTCAGTTTCATCATCGCCAATACAGATCTCCAGGCGCTGGAGATGTCCAAGGCGCCGGTCCGGCTTCAGCTGGGCGACAAACTGACCGAAGGGCTGGGGGCCGGGGCCAATCCCCAGATCGGGCGGGAAGCCGCGATGGAAAATGCCGAGGCGATCCGGAATGCCCTGAAAGACTGCCACATGGTCTTTATCACCGCCGGCTTCGGCGGAGGGACGGGAACCGGCGCGGCCCCGGTCATCGCCGAAATCTGCAAGGAACTGGGGGCACTGACGGTGGCTGTGGTGACAAAACCCTTTTCCTTCGAGGGGCGGAAACGGGCACGGCAGGCCGAAGAGGGGCTTGAAAACATCCGCGAGGTGGCTGATACGGTCATTACAATTCCCAACGACCGGCTGCGGGGACTGGCGTCGAAAAACGCAACCATGATCGATATGTTCAAAAAGGCCGATGAGGTGCTGCTCCATTCGGTCAAGGGCATTACCGATCTGATTATGATGCCGGGTCTGGTCAACCTTGACTTTGCCGACGTGAAGACGACGATGGAAAAGGCCGGTATGGCCATCATGGGAATCGGTGTCGCCAGCGGCGAAAACAGGGCCATCGAGGCCGCAGAACGGGCCATTTCCCATCCGCTTCTGGAAGATGTTTCCATTTCCGGCGCGCGTGGTGTACTGATGAACATCACCAGTTCCAGCGATCTCACCATGGAGGAGATGACCGAGGCGTCCGAACGGATTTACAGTGAAGTGGGCGAGGACGCGGAAATCATCTGGGGAACGGTGGTGGATGACACCCTCGCCGATGAGATGCGGGTAACGGTGATCGCCACCGGTATCGGCGGCGACGCACTGGCGGACCGGCGGAGGGAACCCCGGAATCTGCGCGGCAGACGATCTGTACGGGAGACCCGGGAAACCAGGGAAAGCCGGGAGGAACAGTCCCGGTCACCGCGCCAGCCGGTGCCCGAGGTTGCGCAGAGAGAACCGGCGGGCGTCGATTATGAGGAGCCCACCTTTCTGCGGAAGCGGAAGACCATGGGCGACGAGAACGAGGAACCGGAGTATCCCCATCACCAGGACCGGAAGTCAAAGGAAGCGGAAGATCTGGAAATTCCCACTTTTCTGAGGCGGAAAGCCGACTAGGGTTCTTTTTTTTTACGCAGGATGAAAACAGCAAAAGCCGGGTGACCTGGAAAACGGGCCCCCGGCTTTTGCTGCTTCAGGAGGGTTTCTATGGCAGCCAGACAGAACCGGCATTCCGCCGATGCCGTGTCTCCGGAAGAGACCGGCGTCATCCGCAAGGACTGGGGCGGTCGCATCCGTGTGGCACTGGTCTATCCCAGTACCTATTCCGTGGGGATGTCCAATCTCGGTTTCCAGACGGTGTACCGCCTCCTGAATGACAATGACGACATTGTCTGTGAACGGGCGTTTCTGCCGGACAGAGGACGTCACGGGGTCCGGTCCATTGAATCGGGACGGCCTCTGGGGGATTTCGACATCATTGCCTTCTCCATCTCCTTTGAAAGCGACTATCCTCACATTCTGTCCCTGATGGAGACCGCCGGACTTCCTTTCCGCTCGGCAGACCGGACAGAACGTCACCCCCTGGTGGTGGCCGGGGGTGTTGCCTGTTTTCTCAATCCGGAACCGGTGGCGGCGTTTATCGATGTGTTTCTGATGGGAGAGGCCGAGAACGTGCTGGGCCGGTTTTTTGATGTTTACGATCCGGAAGCGGGTCGTCACCGGCTTCTCCTGACCCTGGCCCGGACTGTGCCGGGGGTTTATGTTCCGGCCTTTTACGCTGCGGCATACAACCGGGACGAAACCCTCCGGCGCTTTGCACCGGTGGAAGATGTTCCCCCGAAAGTGGAACGGGTGTTTCTGCCGGACCTGAACGAAATTTCGACCTGCTCGGCCCTGCTGACGCCGGAAACCACCTTTGACCGGACCTGTCTGGTGGAGGTGAGCCGGGGATGCCCCCACGGATGCCGGTTCTGCAGTGCCGGATATGTGTACCGGCCGCCCCGGTTCCGGTCTCCGGAGATGCTACGCCGCTGTGTGACGGAAGGCGTGACCCGGACGGACCGGATCGGGCTGGTGGGGGCCGCCGTCTCCGACCTGCCGGGTCTGGCGGGGCTCTGCGCGGGAGTGGACACGGATACCGTCCGTCTGTCGTTCAGTTCCCTGCGGGCGGACGCATTGACGCCGGAACTGATCGATATCCTCCGGCGAAGCCGGGTCAAGACTGCAACCATCGCCCCGGACGCCGGTTCGGAACGGATGCGGCAGGTGATCAACAAGGGGATCGATACGGAAACGATTCTGAATGCGACTGAAGCCCTGGTGACAGGGGGAATTCCCAACCTGAAACTCTATTTCATGATCGGCCTGCCCACCGAAACCGCTGCGGACGTGGCGGCCATTCTGGAACTCTGCGGGCGGATCAAGGAACGGTTTCTGGCGGCAAGCCGGTCCAGGGGACGGATCGGTGACATTACGGTGAGTCTCAATTCCTTTGTTCCCAAACCGGTGACTCCTTTTCAGTGGTCGGCGATGGATTCCGTGGCCGGTCTGAAAAAAAAGGTCAAAACCATCAAAAGCGATCTGAAGCGGGTCGCCAATGTCCGGCTGAACCATGATGTACCCCGGCACGCCCATGTGCAGGCCCTTCTCTCCCGGGGGGACCGCCGGGTGGCCCGCCTGCTCCTGCTGGCCCATGAAAACGGCGGCAACTGGGCCAAAACCCTGAAAGCCGCTCCCGTAAATCCCGACTTTTATGTCTGCCGGGAACGTGCCGCCGATGAACTGTTTCCCTGGGATTTTATCGAGCAGAAGGTGAGAAAGTCATTTCTGCGGCGGGAATACGAAAAGGCGCTGGAAAGCCGTCCCACTGCGGCATGTCCCGAACGGACCGCCTGTGACCGGTGCGGGGCCTGCGGCGGTGAGATCAGAGAAGCACCATGAGCATCAGCAGAAAAAAGAGCCCCAGTGTGATCGGCAGCAGAATCAGAAATCCCTTCCGGTAGTCGAATGACTGGTCTTCCTGTGCCTTCTCTCCCTCTGCCTGTTCCGGCGGGCTGCCGATGCCGGTGGCATTCATGAACCGGTCCACCTCCTGTGCCATGACCCGCTGTCCGTTGGCCTTGAAGGTATCGCGGAATTTTTTCAGCCGCTCGGCCACATTCTTCTGCTGGCCCGGCGTATTCATCTCACCCCGGGCATACATGTCCCGGATCTCCTGGAACCGTTCATAGGTGTCATTGACCACCTGCTGATGCTTTTCGGATATTTCGACTTCCCGGCTTTTCTGCTTTTCCAGATCCCGCTGCAGATGGGTGAGGGTGGTGTCGATGGTGGCGATAAACCCCCGGATGCGGTCCCGCCGGTCCGGATCGGAAATGGTGTCGAAAATGTCGGCATACCGGGCCAGAGACTCTTTCTGCTCAATAAAAATATCGACACTGTTGAAATCCGCCGGGGTTGCTTTGTAGCGCTGGAAAATATCACCGGCCTTGTCGAATAGAAACCGGGCGGCCCGCCGCCGCTTTTCCGCAATGCTTCCCTTGGCGGCCTGAATCGCCTGCTGCAGTTTCTGAACCGCATCCTGAAGGTAGACATTGTCACGGACCTCGATTGTCCGGGCTTCGATGGTTTCAATATCCGACTTGAGCGGGGCAAGCTCCCGGAGATGGTAAATCGCCACGTCTTCCACACCTGTGGTGAGGTTTTCGGCCATTTCCGCTTCTTTCCGGATCCGGTAGGCGGTATCGGTCAGCTGCATCAGGGATTTCAGCTGCTGATGATGGGTGGCAAAAAGGGCGCGTTTTTCCATCATGATCTCGGCCATGACTTTGTCTTCCAGGGCCATGACGGCGGCGGCAAAGAGGGTGTCGAACCGTTCCCGCCGGTTCCGGTAGCTTTCGTAGGCGGCTTCCCCGTGTCCGTCGGGGGAAAGAAAGAGCGCTCCGCCCTCCTGCAACTGGAGGTGGGCCAGCAGCATGGCGGTGAGGATGGTTTCCGTCCGCCCCCGCTGGTGGGCCTCGACAATCTGCCGGTTGCGGGTTTCAATGATCCTGTTGATCTTGTCGATCCGCTGCTGTTTCTTTCTGCCGCTGACCCGGCTGTTCAACTCGGCACGGACGATCCGGTCCAGTTCCTTTTCGATCTGCTGGTGTCGCTTCTCCACAGTATCCCCGGCTAGTTCAGAAGAGATTACAGAAAACACGAACAGCCCGGCATCCGCTGCAGGGCTGATCTGGTATCAGATGATGATTCACATTCCGGCTGTACCACGGTCCGGGCCGTTCCGGCGGAGCAGGAATTCTTTTTTTCGCGGCGGAGAGGGAGCCGTCGCTGTTCACTGCGCCGAATGAACCTGCTGGGAAAAATAGGCGATCCGGCTTTCCTTCACATGGTTCTGAAACCGCCGGGAGCGGCTGTCATGGCGGGAAAGAAGGGTATTGAGGGACCGTTTCATCAGGGGCGAATAGCCTCTGGTCAGAAGCCGGATCAGGAGTTTCGTTCCCTGCTTCATATCCGCTGTATTTCTTTCGATCCGCTCTTTCCGCCGGCTGATATCGGCCCAGGTGCCCCGCACTGCCGTCTGGTACCCGTCAAAGGCCATCTCCAGCGGCTGGTTCTCCGCCTCCTGACGGATGGTTTCCTCATGACGGTTTTCGTGGGTCTGTATGGTTTCGATGGCCTGATTCAGCAGGCGGATTTTCCGGTCATTTCCCTCCAGCCGCAGAAGGGTGGTGGGGCGGTGTTCGATCCGGTCCCGGACCACCGACATCAGACGTGACGCCCGCCGCAGCACGGTCGTATTGGTCTGCATCACTGTCTGCATGTTCCGGTACTGGCCGAGCATATCCCGGATGACTTCAATATCATCGCTGATCATCGACAGGATCTCCATCTGCTGCTTGCGCACGCGACGGATGGAATCCACCGTCAACTGATCGATCTCCGGGACGCCCCGGGCCTGCCCGTTGAGCCGGAAGCGGAAGTTGATCAGGTAGTTGATCGACAGACTGGTCCGGGAAAGGATCGCGCCGGACTCCCGCTTCAGATCATCGTAGCAGGTATCGTACTTTTTCTGTTTCCGCTTCCGGAGCGGACTCGGCAGGCCCAGCGCCCGGTCGAGCAGGGCGGATGTCTTGACGTAGAAATCCAGCAGGGACGTGAAGCGTTTCGTTTCCACGTCCTCCAGAACCGCCGTCAACTCCGTCAGGGTAATTGCTTCCATGGGCAAAACCGTACCGGTTTCCTATTCGGAACTTCCGGTGTTTTTGATCAGACGTTCGATCTCGGATCGGTTGCCCTGAATCTGCTCCAGCCGCAGCTGGTCGTTTTTCCGGTAGACGGTCTCCGCTTCCTGCAGGGCCTTGTATTCCATCTCCCACTGGGGACTGGAACTCATCTGGTCCCCCACCAGAGAGGCGTACCGGCCCAGTACCTTGTTGCCGTCTTCGATGCTCTCGACGATCATGACCATGGACTGGGTCACCCGTGCGACACCTGCGCAGATCTGGGAGACATTTTCCACCGCCACTTTCATGTGACCGGCGCCGGCGGCAAACTTGTCCACCATGTTGACGTGCAGATCGCCGCGTTCCTTGAAGTCGTAGATGAGTTTCCGGTAGCTTTTCAGCGCGTTCTGGTACTTGACTCCCATGTCGATGTTGGTCTTGTACTTCAGTTCCATCCCCTGGCTCTCCCGGAGCGCCATTTCCAGATGATCCCGGACCTTTTCCACCTCGGCGTACCGCTCATCCACCAGAGACATGGACTCATGGATGGGAACCAGTTCCTCCAGCTGGGTTTCCAGTTCCCGGCTGTGCTTTACCTGCTCATTGTAGGCGATCCGGTCGCTGTGGATCTGATCGGTGAAGGCGTCGTTCACATCGGTCAGGTTTCTGACGATGCTGTCCACCTCGATCACTGTCTCCCGGAGCCCTTCATTGAGCCCCTTGAGGCTGTTGATATACTTGTCGATCATCCCCCGGAATTCGGTGACCATCACCTCGTCAGGTTTTCGGGGCACCTCTTTCTTGACGATTTCATAGTCGGTGTAGGTCTCCATTTCCTGCTCTTTGAGACCGAAGGTGACCATCGTCTTGTTTACCAGGTTATATTTGACCGGGCGCTGTTTCTCGACCGGTATCTTCTCTTCGATGACCTTGTTGGTGCGGGCGGCGATAATATTTTTGATACCGTCTTCGATGACCTTGATTTCATCGACGACATTCTGCAGATTCTGTGCGTTGAACGAGTTGGAATCGACCGGACGGGTTTCATAATCCGGCTGTGGGGACGGCCGATAACGCTCCGATTTTACAGCCACCTCTGCAGTGGTGGTGTCAGCCGGTTCGGGTTTGGCGGTGCTGCTGTATTTGTTGATAATCTGGTCCAGCTTCTGGCTGGTATCTTCCGCGGACTGCGCCTTTTCTTCATTCATGTTCACTATTACCTCCCTGGATTTATCAGCCAATATTACAACAGACCTCCGATGGCGTCAACAGGAATGCCAGGGGAAATTTTATGTATTTTAAACGGTTTCTCAGATTTGCGCATGGTTCCGGAACATAAAAATTTCTTGAAAGTTTTTCCCTGCTATGTTAGGCGATAGCCGGTTCCTGGTCGTGCGCCCACTGAATGGAAAACGTAACCTTAGAAGAAGAGAGGAAGGAAGATGAGTTCAAAGAAGGAGTTGAAACTGGCCTATGGCATTGCAGTGGTACTGCTGGTTGTGGGTGTCTTCTGTTACACTGGCTTTTCGGATACAAAGGCGTCGGAGGAGCCGCTCCGGGTGATGTTCAAGAATCCGGCCGGAAATGTCCTGTTCGGACATGAGGAACATGCCGCGGACTATGGTTTTTCCTGTTATGCCTGCCATCACCATCCCGAAGAATCCGGTGAAGGCCCCGTGGTCACCACATGCGGTGCCTGCCACAATCTCCCCAAAGACGGTTCCCTCCCCGTTGCCTGCCTCGACTGTCATGAAGAAGATGAAGTCGATCTGGTGGGTGTCCCTGACCGGACAGAATCCTTCCATGTCCAGTGCATTGAATGCCACCTGGACAACGGCGCCGGTTTTACAGAGTGCGCAGAGTGTCACCCCATTTAAATCTGCAATGCTTTTTGTATTGTCCGTTTACCCCTTCACCACAACATGCGCTACAGTTATGAGGTTGGAATATGATAAAAAGGTCCTTTTTCGGGTTAACGCAGCCTCGGTTCCATTATGAAGCGGTTCGGGATGTTCCCCGTTCACCGGATCAGATGCCTGTTCCGGGGCAGGTCCGGCTCTTTGTAAGGGAGGCGTTTGACGGAAAGTTCCCCCTGGTACTCCAGAAGGGTGACCGTGTCAGGACCGGTCAGAAACTTGTTCCTTTCGACGGCAGCGACGCCTATGTGATTTCCTCGGTTACGGGAACTGTTTCCGGGATTTCCCCCTATACCGGTGATTTTGGTCAGACCTACACCGATATTACCATCGATGCGGAGCCGGAGGACGAGTTTGATGAAGCCTTCAAGGCTGCCGTTGATGAGCAGGGAATCGAGGCTGGCAGGGATTTCCTCGCGACGGTTCCCGGTGGTCTCCCGCTGGCGGAAATGCTCGATTCCGGGCATCATGTGGATACCCTGATCGTATGCGGTATCGAACGCGACCTGCTGACCGTGACCCATCAGGCGGTGATGTCGTCCCAGACTGAGGCCATGAATCTCGGCGTCAGTATTCTCAAGCGGCTCCTGGGAGTCCACAAGGTGGTTCTCGCGATGCCCCAGAATATCATCCGGGAGGCGGGGACCATCGGCGGCGCCTCCGGTGTGGAAATCCGTCCCATCGACACCACCTATCCTGCGGCCAAGCCCAAGCTGATCATGCGGGATGTGATGGGCCAGGAGATTCCGGCGGATAAGCGGTGTGAAGATTACGGTATCTTTTTTGTCAGTGCCGAGGCTGTGGCATCGGTGGGGAAAGCCTTTGACAAAGGACGGATTCCGGTGACCAAGACGGTGACCGTGATCCGGAAAGACCTGAGCAAGGTGGTCATGGAAGTCCGAATGGGAACCGCCGTGGGGGATATTTTCAATGAACTCGGGATCAGTGTCCGGGACCGGGACCGGATTGTCATCGGCGGCCCCATGACCGGATCGGCCATCTATGCGCTGGAACATCCCGTACTGCAGGATACGGACACCATTATGGTGCAGGACAGTTCGGATATTCCCGACGTGATGAACAATCCCTGTATCAACTGCGGGGAATGCGTCCGGATCTGCCCGGCCGATATCCCGGTCAACATGCTCGTTCGCCTTCTGGAGGCCCGCCAGTATGAGATCGCTGCCGATGACTATGACCTCCACTCCTGTGTGGAATGCGGCCTCTGCAGCTTTGTCTGTCCATCGAAGATTCCGATTTTTCAATATATTCAGCTGGGAAAATATGAACTGGCCCGGATCAGAAAAGAGGAAGAGGAGGCAACGGATGTTTAATCAGAAAAAGTTCATCGTATCCCACTCGCCGTTCTGGCACGACGGCAGCGGCATTACCTCACGGAGCTACAATATCCTGATCGCGGCCCTGCCGGCCGTGATCATGGGCATCTATCTGTACGGGATACCGGCCCTGGGCGTGGTGGCGCTTTCAATTGCGTCCGCCATGCTGTGGGAACTGGGCTACAACAGAGTGACCGGACAGGCCCCGACCGTCGGTGACGGCAACGCCGCTGTCATCGGCATGATCTTCGCCATGCTGCTTCCGCCGGTGCTGCCCTGGTGGATCATCATCACCGGAACCCTTATCGCCGTGGTCATCGGAAAGCAGATTTACGGCGGCATCGGGGGAAATCCTTTCAATCCGGCTGTTCTGGCCTTTGCCATTCTGGCTCTTTCCTGGGGCCACTACTTCGATTTTGATGCCGCCGTGGTCAACTATGACTACGGATTTGCCGCCATCTATCCCGTCGCCTATCCCCTGAAAGCGGTCAAGCACGCGGCCAGTTATCCGCAGTTCTATGACGTTCAGTCGGTCGTGTCGATGTTCAGTCCGATGGATCTGCTGATGGGCCGGGAAGTGGGGGCCATCGGTGCCACATTCGGACTGGGACTGATTCTGGGCGGTCTGTACCTGATCATCCGTGGATTTATCCGGTGGGAGATTTCCGTCTCGTTTCTGGGCGGAATCTTTTTCACGGCAATGATTTTCAACGCCATCGATCCGGCCAACTATGCCGGTCCGCTGTTCCATCTGCTGACCGGCTATACCCTGCTGGCTGCTTTTTTTCTGGCCACGGAGGATTCCTCCTCACCGGTCAACTTCGTGCCCATGCTCATCTACGGGGCGGTAGCCGGCGTAGTGACGATCCTCATCCGGAATATCGGGGCCTATGCCGACGGCGTCATCTACGCCATTCTCATTGTCAACCTCATCAATCCGCTTTTGGACAAGATCAGACCAAGGGCATTAGGAAAGGTGGTGTAAGATGAAAGACATGATAAAAATGGTCGTGGTACTGACGATTTTAAGCGCCTTTTCCGGCGGTCTTCTGGCGGCCATCCGTGACAATACACAGGACCGGATTCAGAATCAGCAGCTCACCTTTGTAAAGGGACCGGCTGTCAAGGAGATCTTCGAAGGCGCTTCCAATGATCCCATCGCGGACCGGTTCGAAATCGAGGTCAACGGCATTAAAAAGACCGTATTTGTGGCAAAGTACGATGGCGAACCCAAGGCGCTGGCCATGGAAAGCTATGGCAAGGGGTACGGCGGTGATGTGGGCTTGATGGTCGGCATCAACATGGAGGACGATACCATCCGCGGCGTGGCCGTAACCACCCATGCAGAAACCCCGGGGATCGGGGCCAAGGCCAAGGAGGATCCGGTCCTTTCGGACCAGTTCAAGGGGCTTCCTATCAGCGATTCATACAAGGTGAACCAGGACGGCGGCCAGATCAATTCGATCAGCGGCGCGACCATTACGTCACGGGCAGTGACATCGGCGGCCTCGCAGGTGGGGCAAATCTACCAGCAGGCCAAGTCTGAACTGCAGGAAAAGGCAAAACAGGTAGCATCCAAATAAGGGGGGAACGCGATGGCCAAGACAATCGTACAGGAATTTACCAAAGGACTATGGGATGAAATACCGCCGTTTCGACTCGTACTGGGTCTCTGTCCTGTTCTGGCGGTGACCAAGTCGGTGGAAAGCGGCATCGGCATGGGGCTTGCGACCACCTTTGTGCTGGTCTGCTCCAACATACTGGTGTCGCTTCTGCGGAAGGTGATTCCGGCCAAGGTCCGGATCGCCTGTTTTATTATCATCATCGCCACCTTTGTTACCGTGGTGGAACTTCTCATGCAGGCGTTTGCCTATCCGCTTTTTCTCAAACTGGGGATATTTATTCCCCTCATCGTCGTCAACTGTATCGTGCTGGGCCGCTCAGAAGCGTTCGCTTCCAAGCGCCCGCTGTTTCCTTCCATGGCGGACGGTCTCGGCATCGGAATCGGCTTCACCCTTTCCCTGGGCGCTTTAGGGGCGGTCCGGGAAATTCTGGGAGACGGGTCTTTTCTCGGGATGCCGGTATTCGGGGCCTCCTTTGAGCCTTTTTCCTTCATGCTGGAAGCCCCCGGGGCGTTTGTCGGCCTGGGCCTGATGCTTTGTCTTATGAATCTGATCGGAAAAAAATAGGAGGCCTTGCATGGGAGACTATATCGTTCTCGCAGTCAGTTGTATTCTGGTCAATAACATTCTGCTGGCGCAGTATCTGGGCCAGTGTCCCTTCATGGGAACATCCAAAAAGATGGAAACCGCCGTGGGAATGTCCATGGCGGTCATATTCGTCATGGTCCTTGCCGGTGTCATTACCTGGGTGATCAACACCTTCATTCTGACCCGGTTCGGTATTGAATACCTCCGGACCATTTCCTTTATTCTGGTGATCGCCTCCCTGGTGCAGTTTGTGGAAATGTTTCTGAAGAAAAGCATTCCGGCCCTGTATGCGGGGCTGGGGATTTTTCTGCCGCTCATCACCACCAACTGCGCTGTCATGGGTACATGTCTGCTCAATGTAAACGAGGAATATACCTTTCTCCAGGCCCTGGTTGCCTCTTTCAGCTATGCCGTCGGCTTCGGACTGGCGCTGATTCTCTTTGCGGGGGTCCGGGAACGGATCATGCTGGGACGGGTTCCCAGGCCGCTGCAGGATACTTCCATCGCCCTGGTGACGGCCGGTGTGCTCTCGCTGACATTTTTCGCCTTCAAGGGGATGGTCTAGAAAATTCCGATTTGCAATTATCCCTTTTATTTACTATAATATGACAGTCTTTTTGAGTAAGACTTTCATATTCAAAATTTATTTCAGGAGGGATTAGCGTGATAGAAGCCATCCTAGTGATGCTGGGTGTGGGGGCGACATGCGGTACCGTGCTGAGTCTCGCCTCCAAGATTTTTTATGTTTACGAAGACCCGCGGATTGCGGCGGTTGAACAGTATCTTGCCGGGGCCAACTGCGGCGGATGCGGATTTGCCGGCTGTGCTGCCGCGGCGGTTGCCGTGGTGGAGGGAAAAGCCGGGCCGACGGTCTGTGTCATATCGGGTCCGGAGTCCACCGCCAGTGTCGCCGAAGTCATGGGCATGGACCCCGGTACGGCGGAACCGCTCCGTTCGCTCAATGCCTGCGACGGGGGTATCCGTGCCGATGACAAGTACCACTACATGGGTGTACAGACCTGTGAGGCGCTGTCGGCCATGTACGGCGGAAAACGGGAATGCCAGGTCGGGTGTCTGGGCATGGGCGACTGTGTCCGGTCCTGTAACTTTGATGCCATCCACATGGGGCCCGACGGGTATCCGGTGGTGGACCTGAGCAAATGCGTGGGATGCGGGGTCTGTGAAGCCGCCTGCCCAAAGAGTATTCTGACCGTGCGGACCATGTCCCAGCGGCTCCTCCACATCAATGAATACGATGACGCCCTGGCGCCGTGCCAGCAGACCTGTCCGGCCGAGATCGACATTCCGACCTACATCGACCGGATCGGCAAGGGCGACTATGAAGGGGCGGTTCACACCATCCGGGAACGGAACCCGCTGCTGCTGGCCTGCGGACGGGTCTGCCCTCATCCCTGTGAAGACTACTGCCGCAGAGGCATTGAGGATCAGCCGGTTTCCATCAATCAGCTCAAGCGGTTTGTGGCCGACTTTGAAATGAACTCCGGCAAACGGTTTGCCATTCCCTGCGCACCGTCCACAGGTAAAAAGGTGGCGGTGATCGGTGGCGGACCGGCCGGTTTGAGCTGTGCCTTCTTTCTCCGCCGGGTGGGCCACGATGTGACCATTTTTGAAGCCATGCCCCGACTGGGCGGCATGATCCGCTACGGTATTCCCGAGTACCGGCTTCCCAAGAAAACCCTGGACTGGGAAATTCAGGGCATTCTGGACATGGGGATCGAGGCCAGAACCGATGTCCGGTTCGGCCGGGATTTTGACATGAACACTCTCACCGAAGAGGGCTTTGACGCCATCTTCATGGGAATCGGCGCCTGGAGCGACTATACCCTGCGGATTCCCGGCGAGGACAAGAAGGGGGTTTTCACCGGCATCAACTTCCTCTCCCGGTTTGCCAACGGAGAACAGCTCCCGGTCGGCAGAAAGGTGGTCGTGGTGGGCGGCGGCAATACCGCCATCGACTGTGTCCGCACCCTGATCCGGCTGGGGGCTGAAGAGGTCACCCTGCTCTATCGGCGGACCCGCAAGGAGATGCCCGCCAACGAGGTGGAGATCGAAGCCGCCGAACATGAAGGGGTCCAGTACCATTTTCTGGCTGCCCCGACACGGGTGATCGCCGATGAAGACGGCAATGCCACCCATCTGGAATACCTGAAGATGGAACTCGGCGAGCCCGATGCCAGCGGCCGGCGCCGCCCTGTCCCCATTGAAGGATCGGAGACGCTGATCGAGGCGGACATGATCATCAGCGCCATCGGGCAGCGACCGGATGTCACCTTCAAGGAAACGGACCGGAACCTGGAGGAACTGGAGATTACCCGGTGGAACACCATCGACAACGAGCCGGTTACCCTTCAGACGAGTATGCCCAAAGTCTTTACCGGCGGAGACTCGGCCACGGGCGCATCCCTGGTGGTGGAAGCCATCGGCGGCGGGCGCCGTGCGGCCCGGTCCATCCATCAGTACCTGACCGGTGAAGAGATCACGGCTCCCGAACGGGTTCTCTTCAAAACCCATATTCCGGAATCGCTGTTCGATCATGTGGAAGGGGTTGTACCGAAGCCCCGGGCGGAAATGCCGGAACTGCCGGTTGCAGGCCGGATCAAGACCTTTGAGGAGGTGGATCTGGTTCTTTCGGAAAAAGACGCGCTCAATGAGGCAAGCCGATGCCTCAGCTGCTGCCGTCTCTGCTATAATCCGGATACGAAGCAGGACGCTGCGTAAATTCGGATAAGACCGGCATTTTTCCGGTCACATCAGGAATAAAAAGCCGTAGTCTCCGTGCTGGAGGTTGCGGCTTTTTTTGTTCAGCACAGTTTGGGTACAGAAGCTATTCGTATCTATTGATCCTGAAACAGGGAATATAAAGAGTACCCGGATAAGCTCGTTGCCGTGAGCAGCTAAAGATGGGTCGAAAGGAATGATGGGACCATGACGGTTCAACACAAAAATATCGGCAGCGATTTTGACGATTTTCTGGAGGAAGAGGGAATTCTGCAGGAAGTTGAAGTGATCGCGTTGAAAAGAGTTCTGGCTTACCAGATCGAACAGGAAATGAAAAATCAGGGGCTTTCAAAAAACAGCCCTGGCAAAAAAATGCAGACAAGCAGAGCCTCTCTGGATCGTTTGTTGAACCCCGGAAATGATGCGGTTACTTTGAAAACGATGTGGAAAGCAGCTTCTGTACTCGGCAAGAAGCTGCGGATTGAACTGGCATGATGCAGGTGAACTGGTATTTCACAACTCCGGCGGCGGCGCACACTCCACATCCTCTACCCGCT
>JBEPXL010000018.1:0-17792 GCA_041641935.1 Desulfobacteraceae bacterium
TCTTTTATCAGGTACTGCATATTATTTCGTTATCCAGACCTTTACTCCTGCGCACGAATACCAGAAAAATGACCTGCTCAGCAGGCTGAGTGAAGAAGTTTCTGCAACTACCCTGGGACCAGCACAACCGCCGGTGCAATTACGCGATGCCATTCTGGTCCTGAAAATCCTTACCGGAACTGACACTGGCGATGCAGTCATCAATCCAGCGGCCATAGTCTATCCAAATGAACCAATTGGACTGCCGGATGCGATTTTTATCCTGCGGGAACTGGCAGGATTAAACCCTCATGCTTATATTATCGATTATGGTGGCCAGTCTTACAGGGTGCTTGAAAACAGCAAAAATCCCTATTGATTTTTTAATTCCAGACACGCAATGGGAGACACTGAATGCAAAGCAATTTGTTGTTTTACAAACGGCTCTTCTTCCTCTTTATTATCTTCAGCATTTTGTGCACGACCACCGCCGGCGCACAAACGGATTGTACACAGGAAGGCGTGACAGGCATACCGCAGTTCGAGTGTGAAGCGCTTGTCGCTTTGTACAGCAGTACCAGCGGATCAAACTGGACAAAGGCGGGGCTGAATAACTGAGGAAGACTGAATCACTCCCCCCGTGCCGCCTCAACAGCCCGGTAGGCGTTGACCAGACCAGCACCGGTGCGGGGATTTTTTTCTTTCCCGCCGATGGGCGTTGCCGTCTCTTCCAGAATCTCTTTCACCCGCCATGCCGGTAACTCCGGGGCGGCAGAGAGAACCAGCGCCGCCACACCGCTCATCATTGCGCCGCTGAACGAGTTTCCCCCGACGGTGGGATTGGGATTCACATAGCCGTGTCTGCCGCTTTCCGGGTCCGTCCCGAGAATCGGATAACCGGGACCGGGAAAGGCGCAGACATCCGGCTTGATCAGTCCTTGCGGAAGAGGATAATCCTGATAAAATCTGACCTGCCCCCATTCCACCGGGCCAATGCTGCAAAACGGGGGAACCTTCAGATTCCGGTCCACCCCGCCCGCCGCGATGACGGATGGAATTCCCTCGGGAATCCGCAGCTGCACCGGAACCGGCGCGGGATCAGCCGAGCCGCTGCCGAAGTTTCCAGCCCCGGATACCTGCACCAGTCCCGCACAGACCGCATGTTCACTCATCCGGCGGATCAGCCCCCGGGCCTGCCCCAGATCGGGCCAGCTGAAGCTCATGTTCATCACATCGGCACCGTTCTCAAGGGCATACTCGAACGCCTGTGCCGCATGGCAGTAACTGCCCCAGGCAATCAGGTGCATCAGTGCGGCTTCCGGGGCGACGCCGGTGACGATGCCCGAAGCGCCGTCTCCCGCGATCAGCCCGGCCGTCCATGTGCCATGCTGGTTTTTCCGGGCGATCACCCCCGGTGTTCCTGCACTGAAGTTGTACCCGTAGTAATCATCCGGCAGTCCGTTGTCGTCATCGTCCTTTCCGTTCCCCGGCACTTCGTCGGCATTGATCCAGAGACTGTTCTGCAGATCCGGGTGGCGGTATTCCGAGCCATTATCGAAGAGCGCGACAACGACATGATTCCCCCGGACATTCAGGGATTTCCAGGCCCGGTCGGCTTCAATCCGTTCCAGATACCAGGGAACCTGCTTTCCGTCCGGTGAAAAAGGCGCTTTCTGTTTTGGTGTCTGAAATACCTGCGCGACGTCACCGCCGTTCCGGACAGTCACCGGTGTGGCCCGATCCGCATAGATGTATTGTACCGAAGGAAGTTCTGCAACTTTTTGAATCTGGTCGCGTGTCAGGGTGACGCCGATGGCGTTGACGAGCCAGAGTTTTACCGGATTTTGCGGATGCCCCACCGCCTGCAGAATTTCTTTCTGTTCCTTTTCCGCAATCTTCCGGAGTTGGGCCATAACCTCCTGCCGTAATTCAGAACGCTTCCGATCAGCATTCTTCCGGCAGAACTGTTCAAACCCGTTCCTTCCGTCAAACAACTGCGTCTTCCCCAGAATGATCACCGGCCAGGCCGGATAATCGGTTAACCGGGACTGCAGCGCCGGAGATATTTTATCCGGGGAATTGATTTCAGCAGAAACAAAAGGAGTCAGAAAGAATATCAGCAGAAATAATGTCAGAAAGAAACATCTGCTTTTCCGGATACAGTATTTTCTGTACCGGTTCATGATGCGCTGAACCCCTCCAGCGCATTCATCATGGGCTGGATATAGGGTTCATAATTTTTCCATCTCTGCACAGAGCGTTTATAAATCGGCTGGCGAACCTGCTCATAGCTTGCGGTACTGACCGAGCGCTCCGATTTATAAAACTGCAGGCACTGTTCCTCCCATTCAAGTCCCAGAAAATCAATAATCCCACGGCTCTGGGCCTCCTGATCGTCAATGAGGGTTTCGTACTTCACAGTTATCATGGGAATTTCAAGCACTTCTTCCCAGTGGTGCATCAGGCGCTGATACTGGCGGTAATAGTGCCCGATGTTAGTCAGATCCACTGCATAGGGATGTCCATCGGAAAAATTCTGGAAGAAGATGGATAAACCCGTATCCCGTGGATCCCGAACACAATGAATCACCCGGGCCTTCGGGAAAAGAAGGGAAATAAAACCCAGGTGGATAAAGTTGAGCGGCATTTTATCCGTGATGCGAATATCGGACCGGGAAAATCGGAGCAGATACTGAAGATAACTTTGTGCAAACCCGTCCAGATTGCGTCTGGTGATCTGCGGCAGACATTCCGGATACGGCTGCTGTGTAGTAAGCCGCTCTTTAAGAGTATTGACCATCCGGACAATATATGGGAGTTCACCTGCACCGAAGCACCGGGAATGGCTGGAAATGATCTGTTCCACAAGAGATGTTCCGGACCGGGGCATACCGATGATAAAGACAGGCAGTTCGGAATGGTTGACAGCCTTGGGTAAACGTTGTCCATATCCTCTGGGATAGGCTGCCATCAGGCGCGTGATGGTAGCCTGAAACTGGTCGGGATTGAATTTGAGTTTTCGCAAGGCATTGGCTTCCTGATACCTTTCGAAAGCCTGTTCAAACTGACCTGTTTTGTCGTATAAATCCCCCAGATTATATAAAACCTGCCGCCGTTCATCATTACTTCTCAATCCCGTCGCTCTGAATCGCTCCAGTAATTGAATGGCACGTTCATGGTCATTGAACCGAACGGCAAGCTGCGCGTAGGTTACGGCAATATCAATATTCACCTGATTTGTTTCGGTACAGGGAAGCAGGTGTTGATACGCTGCTTCAAATTCGCCTTTACGCATTAAAACCTTTGCCTGTCCCGCTACCGCCCAGAGATCATCCGGTTTGCTCTCCAGCGCTTTGGAGAAACTGTTCCATGCCTCATCAACACGATTTCTGTCATAAATCAGGGTATTCCCCATGTTGTTATACGCTTCTACAAAGTCAGGCTTTATCCGAACCGCTTTCCGGTAACAGGCGACATCATCTTCCGTACGACCCTGATCTTTAAAAATGTTTCCCATATTATTGAAGGCCTGATAATAATCCGGGTTTATCTTGATTGCGTTACGGTAGGAGTTCAGGGCTTCTTCCACCATTCCCTGCTCTTTCAGCACATTCCCCAGATTATTATGCACTTCAGGATAATTCGGCTCAATTTCCAATGCCTTGCGATACCAGGTAATCGCCTCAGCAGGGTTTCCCTGCATACTGTACAGCAAACCGGCATTGTAGTAGGCCTGGGCGAAATCCGGTTTATACTGTATGGCATTCTGATAGGCTTCCAGCGCCGCTGCAAAGCGCCCCATGTTCCGCAGCACATTCCCCAGATTGGCGTAATACAGACCGGTTTCAGGAGCATGGCTGAGCGCCTTTTGAATCCGTTCTACAGCGATTTCATTACGACCGGTCTGATAGGCAATCACCCCTGCCAGATGCAGCGCATCGGCATGATCGGGCTTCTGCTTCAATACCGTTTCGTAACGCTTTCCGCCTCGTCAAATCGGCCTTCCTTATGGCACTGGAGAGCAGAATTGAGTAACTGCTGCAGATCCACCTGTTTTACAGAAGCTGCTTTCTGTCGCTTTTTTATATCCTTTTTCTTTTTTTTCTTTCGGCTCATGATGATTCCGTATCCAATAAAAAAAGCCCGCCTGCGGAACGGAGGAAATATCCTCACTGCCCGCGGGAAGGCTTTTGATGGAGGATATTATAGTCCCAGTGTGGTTCTTACTGTCATAAATGGTTTCCGGAAAATCTGGAGTCCCAGCAGTATTTTTGGGCCCTGGATTCTCGCCGTGCCCCTCTGCCCCGGAGTAACCGCAACATTACCGTCCCATACACCTTCGACCATGACGGTGGGAATCCGCTCATCGGAGACCGTCACGTCAAATCCGACCCGTTCCACCGTCGCCGGTATGGCACGCAGGGGATCACTGTCCAGCCGGACTCTGACCGGCGCGTCGTCTGTGACCAGACCGGCATCCGTCACCGGAACCATAATGCGCAGTTTCGTCTGTGCCGGGTCGGCGATCCGCAGCACCATCTGACCGGTCTGCAGGGAAGCCCCGATCAGGGCATCGGGATCATCCAGCACCACCACCCCTTCGGTTTCGCTCCGCACATCCGAAAGATCGAGCTGGGTCTGGATGAATGCGACTTCCGACTGCTTCCGTTCGACCTCAAGTTTCTGGACCGGTATCCGCGCCCTGGCCTCTTCATCCATGTAGGCCGCTCCTTCCAGCCGGGCCAGTTCCGCCCTGGCGACCGCAACACTCTGCCGGGCCTCTTCCAGGCGCTGCTCCAGTACGCGGGTATCGTACCGGAAAATCAGATCCCCCGCACGCACCTTTTCCCCGGGTTCCACCGCCAGTTCCTCCACAATGCCGTCAAAGGGCGCAAATACATAATGGGGATGGTCCGGCACAATCTGCACCGGCGCACTGACCCGGGAGTAGACAGGGACGCAGAGAAGGAGAACAAAAAGGATCAGCGCCAGCGCCAGACCCCGTTTTGTCGAAACTTTCCCCCGTTTCTTCTTCCGCCGGGTTTCCAGTGCATGCCCCCAGAAGACCAGGGCGTGGGAAAGAATGCGTATCTCCTCCGGCAGCCACGGCCGTTTGTTCCACCGTTCCAGCCAGAGTGCATACCGGGGTTCATCCCCGGCGGGATCCGGTATCGGCAGCCACAGGATGTTGGTTCCGCCCATGGACGACAGAACCTTTGCGGCATTGGGCAGATCGGATTCGGCGGGAACTTCCTCACTGGAAATCACGGTGGGTTCCTGAACCGTCCGGTATCGTTTCCGGATTTCATGAACCGCCTGGGAAAAGGGATTGTCTTCGGACGGTTCCAGATCGCCGGAAATGGCAACAATTCTTTTCCTGCCGCTCAGGGGAACCAGCACCGCCCGTTCGGTTTTTACAAGGGTATGGATTTTATTGACAATGGTGCTGGCGGCTTTCTCCAGAGATTCCGCCTTCAGGGCGGTCTGGGAGAGATTGACCATCCGCGCCAGCACGGTATTGAATGCCTGCTGCTGGGCAGCCGCCGCCTGCTGGTCCGGCTGCTGAAAATCGGCCTGCGGCTGTGGTACGACTTTATTGGCTTCCAACCTTCAACACCCCTTTCATTCCTGGAATCAGCTTGGTAGACCGTACATCTTTACCGTCCACAGTCCAGTATACCTTGCGGGTATTGCTGCGGACATCGACCTGGGGAGAGAGAACCGCAAGCCGCGCCTCGACACTTTCGTTCAGGGCGGGAAAAAAGATGGTATTGGTCTGTTTTTCCTTCATGCCGACCGCGATTTCCGAAGGAATATCCGCAACTACGCGCAACCGGCGGGGATCGTACAGTTCCACGACCGGCTGCCCGGGTTTTACCCATTCATGGGGTTGAATGTGGCGTGTGACAATTCTTCCCGAAAAGGGGGAGTGGATCAGAGAACGGTCGATTTCGGACTGGATAATGCTGATTTCTTTCTCATTGACCGCCAGTTCCTTCTGGGCAAGGGCCAGTTCTTCTTCCGTTGCCAGCCCTTTCTCATGAAGGCGCGTCAGGTTCTCAACCTTTATTTCCAGATAATTTTTATTGGCTTCGTAGAGTTCCTTCCGCAGAATCAGGTCTTTGTGGTAGACCACGCCGACCAGCCCGCCCCGACTGATCTGATCCCCGGTATCGACTTTCAGATCCGACAGAATCCCTTCCCTTTCGGCAGACAGTACGGCCTGAATATCCGCCTCCACGACTGCGGGAAACTCTTCGGCGCAGACCACCCCGCCGAAGACTGAAAAAGAAAAAAACATAAAAGACAACAGCACAATGAAACGTTGTATCATCTGGCTATATTCCTCCAGCGTACGCTACAGACGTTTTCCGGATGTCTGTAAATTGTTGGCGTTAATCCATTATCAATGCAGCAGACGGCCCTCAGCGGGAGAAAGAGGGGATTCGGCCTCGGCAAGTTCCAGATCCCACTGGGCTTTTTTTATCACATCTTTCAACGCACTGCAAAACATGTGCAGAAATCTGCTGTTGACCGGGAACTCGATTCCCTGGCCTTCTCTCGGGTGAAGACAGAGCATGTCTCCCCCCCGCGGCATTTTTTTCACCTTGATCCGGCTCAGCAGCACCGGCTTTTTCCCCAGCGGAAACTGCTCTCCCCCCCGGGCAAAATCCTGACTTGTGTCCATTCGGGAAACCACCGATTCCTGTTCAAATGCCAGCATCGTATCGGCCAGGTGGGCGGTTTCCGGTTCCCGCCGCCGGAAGTCATTCTTCAGAAGATCCTGCAGGACCGGCCAGAGGAGTCTGACGAATCGTCGTGTCAGATAAAAACGGATTTCTTCGCGCTGCGTGGTATTCATCCGGAAAATGAGCCGGTCCTGTTCCGGATCAAACTGCAGGTTTAACTGATGAAGCTGCATCTGCGTCCCTCCTACACGAAACCTTCCGCGGCCAGATTGCGCCATACCCAGCGGGCGGCATCGTTCATCAGACTGCTCGGCTCCCGGTTTACCTGAACAAAACAGGGCGTTCCGTGCCGAAGATGCGCCGGCGTGCGGGAAAGGCTGAAACGGACAGGATAATAGGCCTGCCGCGGGCGAATATAGCCCGACGGGGTTGTCATGGAAACGACCTCACCGCCCGCGTAATCGTAGAGGGCTCTGTTCGGAAAACGGTTCACCGGAAAATCGAGCATTTCCCGGAAGTTCCCGGTCATTGCGGCCGTCTCCAGGTCACGGAAGATCACCTTGCCATGATCAATGCGCCTCCCTTTCAGCTTCCGGTAGATATCCTCCCGGGCATAGGCCCGCACTTCAAAGGACTGATCATTACCGATGGAAAACAGAAAGCTCTTCTGATTGACATAGGAACCGGTTTTCAGGTTTTCGTTCACGTCCAGAATGGTTCCGGTGACCGGCGCAAGGAGTTCGAGCTGGGACAGAGACCGTCGCGTTTTTTCCAGGGCCGCTTCCAGACGCTGCCGTTCCGCAATAAGCCATTTTCTGTATCCACCCTGCTCTCCGCCTGCGGCGATATCACGGATGGACCGGTTGACTTTTTCCAGTTCATACTGCAGACCCGTCAGTTCCTGTTCCAGATTGTCATCCTGAATCCGCAGCAGTAGATCCCCCCGCTGTACCACTGTACCGATTTCCGGCAGTTCGGTGACAATGCGGCCCCGCCCCGGTGCTTCCAGTTCGGCAACATTTTCGTAGAGAAAGAAAGCGGGCAGTTTGTCAAAGCTGGGCAGGGGAATGAACAGAAGCGCCGCCAGCAGTGCCGCGACCGTCGCCGAAAGAAATACCCGTTTCCGGCTGCCCCAGAACTCGCGGTTACGGAGCAGAATCAGGATTTCCATCACCATCGGAAGCAGCAGCATCAGAATGATCTGGGAGGCCACCAGGATGACGCCGAGAGCTTTGAACACCATCGCGTAAATGGTGAAGACAATACCGGTGAAAATAACGATCCGGTACAGCAGGGTAAAAAAACCGAAGGTTGCCATTCCCCGTTCCCAGGGATGTTCCTCGGGCTTCGGCCCCTGCCAGTCCACCAGAAACCGGCGACGGAAATACCGGAACATTTCCAGGGAACGCGTTCGAAGATTGCTGATCCGCAGATAGTCCATCAGGATGTAGTACCCGTCAAACCGCATGAGCGGATTGAGGTTGACAAGTATGGTCGAAACGATGGACGTGCCGGACATGTAGAACATGAGACTGCGAACAATTCCTTCGGGCAGAATCGACCAGAAGAAAAGGGAAACGGCCGCCACGCAGATTTCCACCAGAATACCGGCAGATCCGATGATCAGC
Organism: Desulfobacteraceae bacterium; assembly: GCA_041641935.1. GTDB lineage: Bacteria > Desulfobacterota > Desulfobacteria > Desulfobacterales > Desulfococcaceae > JBEPXL01. The sequence goes on from JBEPXL010000018.1 coordinate 8,297, forward strand.
TGCGCTCTTCTGGAGGTAAGCTTCCATGCATCGGTAACATCGGTGTAGAGAATGGGGATAAACACCATGAAGGCGAGCCCCATCCGCCGTACATAAAGCCCGTAATGCCTTGCCGCCAGCGCGTGGCCGAACTCATGCATGATCTTCAGAACACTCAGGCAGAGCAGAAAACTCAAGGCCCCTCTCGGCGTGAAGAGGTGGCTTGCCGTATGCAGGTACAGTTCGAGCTGCTCCAGCATGAAAATGAGTCCCACCACCCCCAGCACGGCATACAGAAAAAGAAACGGTCTGGACCAGAGGGGGCTGAGCCAGGGATAAATGGCATTGAGCAATCCTTCCGGCCGCAGGATCGGTACTTTGAAGAAGAGGTAGCCGGTAAAGATCTTCCGGAACAGGGAGGGTTTCCGCTTTTCCCGGAAATCGGCGCTGGCCTGGGCAATATCCGCCGGCAGATTCGCCAGTTTTTCCCGCTGCAGCATCCGTACAAAGGTGAGAATATCTTCTATGGTCGGGCGGAGAGAGGTGGTACGCAGCAACTTCTGGACCGCATCAAAGAGGGTTTTCTCCGTCACCAGACACATGAAAAGCTGGGCTTCGGCTTCTCCGAGTTCAAAATGGCTGCCCCGGACCGGATCTTCCAGGATATACATGTCCCGGTCCCCCATCCGTTTGGCGCCCCGGTGCAGCTTCAGATCGGGACGGACCCCCATCCAGGGTACTTTAAGACCTTTATCCAGAGCTTCGGCCATGCGTTCCGCCTTGGAGCGCAATACTTTCAGTCCGGGGGCCGGTGATATTTTACCAAGCGGCTGGCTCACTGCTGTATCCTCTGTTGAACAATTGAATTGACATCCGGCAGGAATCTGCGTCCGGAGCGGAAAGCCGAAGGATTCTTCCGAACCTCCGCCCCATTTTTATACCGGATCTGTGGAGATTCTGAAACTGTGCTTACGCTTGTTTTTGGGAATGAAGCCGGGCCAGGCGTTCAATCTGTGCCAGAGAGAGAAGATGCGCGTAAATCAGGGGAAGCGAACCATTCTTCCGGAGTGCAAGAAACTCATCATCCGTAAGAGCGTTCAGTTTTTTCTCATCAACACCAAAGCATCCGGCAATATTGACCGGGGCCTCTCCGCCCTTGATCTGCATGTTCAGCTGGGTCAGCAGATTACGATCCTCAAGTTCCCTGCAGAAACGGCTGGTCAATTCGTTGAACCGGTAAATCTCGGTTAAAAAATCTTTTGCTTTTTCCACCACTTCTCCGGGGTTGCCGTCTTCTTTCACCAGCGGCTGCCCTTCCTCTTCATTAATAAAGGGGCTCTCTTCGTCAATACAGACGATAAACTGATCCTGGGCCTGCCCTTTGCCAAGCGCAAAGGGATAACGACGAATAATCGCCGGAACATAACCGGATTGCCACTTTCCTTCTTCATCCACAAAAAGATTCTCACCCTGCTTCAGGCCAAGAAGTGCGTAGGCATTGTACTTTTCTTCATTATCTTTCAGAAAGACGATGGGATAGGTCAGTGCAACCCGGTTGAACTCATTGACGATGATGGATACGATGTGGGAAGTCTTCGCAAAGTTGAAGGAATCCACAGGTTTCACCTTCAAATTTGAGTGGTTCTGCGTATTGAACGGGACAATTTTTTTGAACATCTTTTTTCCTTCCGTATGAAATGAATACAGGGGCAGAGCGCCCCTGTATTCGTATGGTTCATTTCACTCCGGCAAAGCCGAAATGTTTATGTTTACTAACGGTTATGCCGCAGCTTCGTTGTCCTGATTTTCCAGAAGGGCCAGAACTTCCGCATACTCGGCTACTTCCGCCGGAACGGTCTCTTCCGCTGCCGGCTGTGCCTGGGCGACCATTACCTGCTGAACCTCTACCGCCTCTCCTTCTTCGGGCAGGGCAGCCGGCTCCTCACCCTCCAGGTACTGGAGCGCATCCAGAAGTGCCTGGGATTCGAGGCTGGCCACTACATCATAGGTGAAGTTGAAGGTAGTGGAGGTAACACCCTGGACCTCACCATTTCCGTCGTAATAGGTCGCATTGACGGTGACGGGATAGGTCGTGGTCGTGGTCGGCTGTCCATTGTCAGGAAGCGCCCAGAAGGTCGCCGTACTGGTCTGGAAGCTGAGCCACGAAGGCATGCCTGAAGCAGAATAGACAACGACACCATCTTTCGGGAAAACGGTTTCAACGTCTACCTGATAGATGAAGGCGTCCGTATCGGAGGAGAGCCAGGTCTGATCCGGAATGGTGCCCGGTTCAAAATCATCCCCCGGTTCGGCAACGTCAACGACATTGACAACAAAGAGCTGTGTCTGTGCACCGGCAAGTCCGTCATTAACGCTCACCTGCAGCGTGTAGGACGGCATATCCTCATAGTCAAGGGTATTTCCGGTGACGACATGCAGTTCCAGTTGTTCCACACCGTCAACCGTTGTGGTCTGCACCAGTTCGAACTGACCATTCGGGTCACCGGCTACGATACTGGAATTGCCGGCCAGATCATCGCCCGGATCAACATCGGTGGCAATGATGCCGACCAGACCGGCTTCATTTTCGGTTTTGTCAAAGACATCGTTACCCGTGTCCGGAATGTCATTGACATTGTCCGCTGCGATGTTGAAGACAAAGGGTGTCTGCAGAGCCGGATCGGCATAGGCAATGTTGGTTCCGTCGGTCACAGTAAATGTGAACTCATCCGTCAACTGCTGGCCAGTCGCAGGATCATTACCCGGGCCGTAATGGTCATAATAGATCGCACCATTATCAATATCCTCCTGGGTAAAGGTACTTCCCGCCGTCAGCGCCACATCTCCTTCAAGCTCGTTGAAGCCGGTTGCGCCGTTGTTGCCGACATCCTTGAAGAGGATACCGTCATTCGGGCCGGAAACAAGCGTGTAGACGATGGAGGCAAGATTTTCGTTCACATCCGTGGTCGCCGGATCATCGGCCGGTGCATCGGCATCGATGAATGCCAGATCGGTATCCGAGATCTGCACGACGGCTCCCTCGGAGAAGGCGGTCAGGCCTGTATTCACCGAGACGGTCGGTGTAGAATCGTCATCGGTAATGTTCAGGGTTGCCGAACCTGCCGTTGTGGATATTTCTCCCAGGGAGGGGTTGCTGAGGGTAATCGTGAGGGTTTCCAGCGTGCCCTCATCGAGATCATCTCCCAGCAACTGGACCGCCGGAAGCGCATAATTACCGGCATCCACACCCAGTTTCCAGGTTCCGCTGGTGTAAACATAATCCTCTCCGGCGGCTGCCGTGCTGGACGCCGCGATGGTGTAATCCACCGTAATGGCTTCAGCGGTGTCTGAGGATTTGGTAATGACGAAGTACTTGCCGGACTGATCCGCATCGGTTTCATTAATGGAACCGGTGGTTCCTTCCAGTGTGCCGTCCAGATTGGTATCCAGCTGGATGGCGATTTCGGCAATGTCTGCAGTGTCATCAATGGTTACGAGCAACTCATCCGCGGCTGTATCCACCTTCGCGCCAATGACACCGGTAATGTCAACGTCAATGATTTCATCACCTTCAAAGACATTGTCATCATTTGCTACGATCTGGAACGGTGCAGCAGTAGTTCCAGCCGGTATGGTCACAGTTACCTGCCCATTTGTGAAAGTTACCGGGGTAAAAGGATCGGGTGCTCCCGTAACTCCTGAAAAGTCAAACAGCTGGAAGTCATCCGGCAAAGCACCTTCCGTAGCAATCGAACCGGCAAGATCCAGAGTCAGAGTAACTTCTCCATTGCTTGCCTGGTCCAGATTTATACTGAAGGTAGCTGCATTGCCTTCCAGGACAGTAAGGGTAGTGTCGCTGAAAGATACAGTCGGTGCAATGCCCTCATCATCGTCAAGGATGGTGGTGGCACCAGCCGTATTTGTACCAAGCTGCAGGTTGTTCTGGGTTTCACCGATGGCCACCTCGATGGTTTCATCCGGCTCGAAAACCGGCAGTGCTGCATCATCCACGGCGGTCAGGGTAATTTTCCCCTGAGTGCTGCCCTGAGTGATGGTAATCGGCAACATATCCTGACCGTTGATGTTTACCGACGTAACACTGGCCGTATAATCCGTGCCGAATGTAGCTGTACCGGTGTAAGTGACATACACCACCTCTTCAATCGGGCTGGGTGATCCCAGTGTCGCAATCACAGAAGCAACTCCACTCGCTTCAGCAATCGTCTGAGGCGTTACAGACAGGTTCACCGTCGGGCCGATCTCATCTTCAACAATGGTGATGGTCTGACTCGGATCCGTAGCCGGTAAGGCATTCACGACATTGCTGATACCGACCGTGAAGGTTTCGTTACCTTCATATACCTCTGAACCGGCAAGTTCATCGATACCAAAGAAAAAGGCGGTATCACTGACGGAACTGCCCGCCGGAATGGTAACCTCTGTCGCCGAGAAGTCGAAATCATCATCCACTCCCTGCGTCGTTCCACCAAGCTCGGCATTTCCTGCAGACAGCGGATCCAGTGTTACGGTTACCGGTACTGTGGAGGTAATCGGATTTCCGAGATCATCCACCAGTTGCGCAGTGATGCCTGCCACGGGGGTACCGGTCTCACCAATCGTGGTACTGTCCGAAACCAGCGTTACCCTCGGTGCAGGATCATCATCCTGAATGTTGATTACCACAGGCGTGGGCGTATCGTTCGACAGATTTCCCGGATCAGCCACAGTCAGTGTAATGTCACGTGCATCTTTGAATGCATTGTCCACATCACCGAAGGTAAGCTGGATCGGAATTGTACTCACAGGCGTTGTACCATCTGTGAAGGTAATGTCGAACTGTCCGTTAACAACCGTCGGCGTGATCGCGGGTGTTGTGTTATCGTTATCCGAATCCACCAGAACAGTAAAATCTGTCCCATAAACTGCCGTGCCGGACAGATCAAGTGTCACTGTTTCATTCTGGAAGATCGCGGCACCGAGGGTCGCATTCACCGTCAGGGTTGCGGCCTGTCCTTCTGTAGCCGTAGCCGGACTGGTAAAGCCTACAGGAGAGAGATCGACTTCCGGCGGCGGAGTGGTATCCACAATGGTTACCTCCACGTCAGCCGGCGTTCCCGTTGCACCCACTACATTTGTGATGCCGACTTTCAATGTCTCAGCCGGTTCAAAATCTGCATCACTCAGCGCCGTCAACGGAATCTGTGCAGTCAGACTGCCTGCCGGAATGATCAGACCTGTTGTACCCAAACCACTATTGACCTCATAATCCGTCAAGGCAGTTGTTGTGACATCCGTGATGGTGAGATCAAAGGTGGTAGCCATACCGCTGACTTCGCTGAGGCTTACCGTAATCTGGGCCGTATCAACCGTCAATGGATCAGCATCGGTTTCATAGATTGTGGCCGGATTCACCGCCAGCGAAATGGTTGGCTGGGTATCGTTATCCTCAATCTGTGCCGTCACGGATGATGTGGGGGTCGCAGCCTTTGCACCGCCGGTAACACTGATCAGATTGATGACAATATCCTCAAATGCACCAGCACCACCTTCATAGAGGGTATCATCAACAGCCTGTATCTGGACTGCAGACTGTGTTGTCCCTGCCGGAATCGTCACCGTATACTGGTTTGTGGTTCCGTCAACCAGTGTCGCACCGAAGAAGGAAAAATCTTCCCCGATTGTTGCGGTACTCGCGGCGGTATCCACTTCTATTGTGGCCGTAGCTGTTCCGCCACTGGTGGCACTCAGATTAAACTGCAGATCCGTCGTCGCCCCTTCCACAAACTGCGTCTGAGACAGCGAAAGGCTTACCGTAGGCGCCGTATCATCGTTGGCGATGGTCGCCTCGACTGAACCGGTGGTGCCGATGGTGTAATCACCGTCAATACCCGGATCGGCAAGAGAAACCGAGATGGTTTCATCGTTCTCAAATACGGTCTCCGCAATCGGCAGCAGGTTCACCGTCGCTGTCGTTTCACCCGGCGGAATCTGGAATGAAGCTGTACCATTGGTGATGGTCAGCGTACCCGTCATCGTGCCCGCAGTGTAGGTTGCGGTATAATCCTGGCCTGCCGCAGCGTCTTCACCAATCGCTTCCCCTGCAAAATTGAGGGTGACATCGGTAATGGCGCCACTGGCGGAACTGAGGTTCAGCGTTACCGCACCTGTTTCCGTATCTTCCAGAAAACTTGTGGGGCTGACCGCCAGATTGATGGACGGCTTGGCCGCATCGTCATCATCCAGCAGGGTGGCTGTAACGGTATTCACGGTTCCATCAACTGCCGGATCGGTATCCGGATCGATGGTCAGGCTGCCGGTTACATTGGTAATGGTTGCCTGAACCGTTTCTTCTCCCTCATATACCGTATCATCCTGCGCCTGCAGGAAGACCTGGTAATTTGTTGTATTGGCCGGAACATCGATGGCGATGGTACCAGCCACTGTGTCGATTGTTCCCACAGAAGCACCGGTGCTGTCTACAACGGCATAATCCTTCGGATCAAACGCTGCGCTGCCGACCAGGCTGGCGGTTCCGCCAAAAGTCAATGTTACCGTCTCTGTTGTCGGCGCTTCGCTGGTGAGATTGATATTCAGCGGGAGCGTTCCTCCGCCTGTTTCACTGAATGTCGTCCCGCCAAGGCTGAGGGAAACCTCCGGTGCTGCGTCATCTTCGATAACGGTCAGATCAGCGCTGCCCGGTGTTCCGACGGTTGCAAATGCTTCCACCGAAGTGGCATTGATGGAGACGTTAAATATCTCATCTCCTTCAAAAACCGTATCATCAATACCATAGAAATACAGCGGAACAACTCCCTGATTTTCCGCAATACTTACGGTGATACTTCCGGTGCCGGTTGTTGTATCAACCGAATCAAAATTGATTACATTGGAACCGGCAAGATCACTGGTAATTTTATAATCCACTCCCGGAACTGCAAGAGAACCACCGGTTGTAACCGATGCAATATCCAGCTGAGCTGGAAACGGCAACTGGGCAGGAGAACTCAGATTCAGGTTCAGCCGAACCGGGAAGAAATTCGGGTCTGTCGGATCTTCAAGGAAATCCACAACTCCGTTCTGTGCCGCCAGAGTAAGTGTCGGTGCAGTATAGTCATCATCTGCAATCGTCACGGTCTGGGTAGCTGCAGTGGTGTTAATTGTCGCAAGCCCGTCTGTAACATTGGCAAGCTCAGCCACAACAAACTCATCCGCTTCCACTTCTGTATCCTGTACAGCGGTGAACGTCAGGGAGACAGTCTGATCCGCCAGCTGATCATCCAAATCCCAGTTCAGAACCAAATTCGATCCACTGAAAGAGAACGTCGAGAACGTACCGAACTCAGTAGACTGCCCTGCTTCATTTCCTTCCACGGCCAGTTTGAAATCCCCGTTTGCAGGATTGAGTGCATCATAGGAAGCAGTCGTACCTGTTGCGGCAAGATCAACTGTTACGGTCATATCTCCGACACTCGCACTGGACAGAGCCACATTCACAACCGCATTGAGAGGCGTACCATCCTCGTCAGTTGTCAGGCTGACCGGATTGAGTGAAACGGTCGGTGCGGTGTCATTATCAAGAATAGTTCCGGTAATTGAATCCGGCGTCTCATTCTTTGCCCCCGTGGATACGCTTTCAATATCGAGCTGGAAGGTTTCATTCCCTTCAAACTCGGTATCATTGACCGCAAGAAGCTGCAGCGTTCCGGTTGTGGAACCGGCGGGAATGGTAACCGCATGCTTCAGGTGGGCCGTTGTAACCGCGCTGTCGGATTTGAAATCAGTACCCGGATCAGCAACACCGAGTACACCACCCGAAGACTGGGCCGCGATGGTGACCGTCACATCCTGGGTTGTTGTACCACTCAGCGAAGCAACGACCTGCGCCGTCTGACCTTCTTCAAACTCTCCGGTTCCCGCAAACGCAAGTGAAACCTCTGGCTGCGCCGCCGGATCTTCAACAATGGTGGCAATCAGATTTTCGGAAGTAACGCCACCGGACAGACTTGCTGTACCGAATGCGTTCTGACCTCCGGACAGATTTGATACCGTAAAATCAATCAGTTCACCATCTACCCCTTCGAAGTTCCCGTCCGCGATTCCGTCCAGAAGAAGTTCTATTGTCTGGGCACTGGTAGAAGTCGGGATGGTCAGGGTGTAGGTCGATGTCGTGATTTCATTGGTCGTTCCCACAACTGTTGCGGAATAATCATCCACAATGTCTGCGGTTCCGGCAAACGTCAGATCCATGGTCAGGGGTGACGTAATGGCACGGTCGACAAAAAATTCAACCGTTGCCGTATCCGTTCCCTCGTCCAGAACTGCATCACCGTTCTGGAAAGAGACCAGTACCTGTGCCGGACCTTCCGCGTCATTGTCCTGGATCGTTCCGGTAACGGAAGAAGGCGTTCCTGCAGTGCCGCCGGTTACATTTGTGATCTCAGCAGTAAAAGTTTCATCGCTTTCGAGTACAGTGTCGTCAACAATGGAAACACCGAGAACATTGCTCAGTTTATTTGCCGCAATGGTGATCTGGGTGGAAGCGGGAAGGGTATAATCCACACCCTGTGTTGCCGTATCCGTTCCACTGGGATCAAACCCAAGATCAACGACAACCGGATTCACACTCTTGTAGGAGAGAACCGCCTGAACCAGCTTAGTGCCGACACCTTCCGAGAAGGTATTCACACCGTTCTGGAACTTCAGGGAAACCGTCGGTTCCGGATTCTCTTCCAGGATGGTCGCCGTCGCCGTATCATTGACCGTACTGAGAGATGCATTACCTGCGATGGCAGGTGTAACACCTGTCAACTGCACTTCAACGGTTTCATCGCCTTCGAAGAAAGCACTTCCGAATGCGGTAATATCGTCGATGGCATCTATGATAAATGTTTCCGACGTCTGACCTTCCGGAATCGTCACTTCAAAGGTCGTTATCGGATTTCCGGCGCTGTCGGTCACTTCATAATCGGTCCCCTGTGTCGCGACGCCGGCGAATCCGTAGCTTACCGTCACATCACCTGCCACGGCATGGTCAAGGGATACCGTAACCGTCGTCTGTCCGCCGTTTTCTGCAAACGTTGCGGGAGAGACACCCACTGAAACCACTGCCGGTCCCTCATCCGTGTCATTTTCGTTGACGATCTTCAGGTTCGCAGCACTGGTGTCAGCAAGATATTCCGCTGTCAGGGTAAACTCTTCTTCCCCTTCAAAAATCGTGTCACTGATCCCCTGAACAAGGACAGTTTCACTGCCGGTTGCAGGGACGTCGGCTACATACTTGTCATTCGCATCTGTCGTCAGAGCGGCAAGAGAATAATCAATTCCGGCTCTTGCCACACCACTTGTGGAAAAGAGTACCTTCTGCCCATACTCGATGGTTGTACCTGTGGCAGGGGTAAGATCAACGGACAATGTTGCGGTTCCGCCGTCTTCTTCAAACGTGGGAGGTGTAGCTCCCGATGTTCCCAGGCTGGTCTGGGTTACCTGAAGCGCAACCGTCGGCGCAGTCGTCGTGTCA
>JBEPXL010000019.1:0-16367 GCA_041641935.1 Desulfobacteraceae bacterium
GGCGCACGCATTGTCCACTGTTGCGGATTCGATTCCATTCCGTCGGACATGGGCGTCTATTTTCTCCAGCAAAAGATGCAGGAAAGGTACGGACAAACCGCCACACGCGTAAAGATGCGGGTCCGGGCCATGCGGGGCGGCATGTCCGGCGGAACCGTGGCCAGTCTGATGAACGTGGTCAAACAGGCATCACGCGATCCGCAGCTGCGCCGGGAACTGGCCAATCCCTATCTGCTGTGCCCGCCCGATCACGGATTTTCCGTGCCACAGCCGGATGTACGTTCAGCACAGTATGACCGGGATTTTAATGCCTGGCTGGCCCCCTTTCTGATGGCTTCCGTCAATACCCGGGTCGTGCTGCGCTCCAGCGCCCTGACCGGTATGTACCGGGACAGGGATTTCCGGTATGATGAGGCCACCATGACCGGCCGTGGCATCAAAGGCCGCATCCGTGCGATGACCATGGCGACTGGCATGGGCGCATTCATGCTGATGGCGGGCATGTCACCGACCCGCCGGTTGCTGCAGCGTTTCATACTGCCCGAACCGGGAGAGGGACCGGGTCCGGAAGCAAGAGAGAAGGGGTTTTTTGACCTTCGTTTTCTGGGCAGAACCGCGGGCGGGGATACCTTGCGCGTAAAGGTCAAGGGAAACCGTGATCCCGGTTACGGCTCAACAGCCAGAATGCTCGGCCAGGCAGCCGCATGTCTGGCAAAGGATATTGACCATTCGGAATGTCCGGGAGGATTCTGGACGCCGTCCACAGTCTTCGGAGATAATCTGATTGAACGGTTACATCGATATGCAGGACTGCATTTTGAAGTGCTTGATCAGCGATGAAACTTCTCAGCACCCAGCTCTCCTACCTTCTCAGCCAGCGCCAGACCCGCAGCAATCTGAAGGCACTGTTCAATTTGTTCCTTTTTCTGGTCAGTGTCATCCTCGTTTACGCAGCGCTGTTCCAGTGGATCATGATAACACTGGAAAAACAGGATCACTCCTGGATCACCGGCGTGTACTGGACCCTCACTGTCATGAGTACCCTCGGGTTCGGCGATATTACCTTTGACACCGATATCGGACGGCTTTTCAGTATTCTGGTGCTGGTGTCGGGCATCATACTCCTGCTGATTGTACTGCCCTTTGCCTTCATCCGTTTTTTCTATGCACCGTGGCTGGAGGCCCAGCTTCGTCTCCGTGCGCCCCGCCGGGTTCATGAAGATACCGGGGGGCATGTGATCATCTGCCGCTATGATGCCGTGGCCCGCGGCCTGATCAGAAAGCTGAACCTGCTGCATATCCCGTATAACGTCATCGAACCCGACCCTGCGGTGGCGGCCAATCTCTATGAGGAAGGCATTTCGGTTGTGACCGGGGACATTGACAACGTCGCCACCTATACCGCCCTGCAGGCCGGGAAAGGCCGGATGGTGCTGGCCAACGCCGACGATATGACCAACACCAATATTACCCTGACGGTACGGGAAAAGGCCGCTGATGTCCCGATCATTGCGGTTGCGGAGAACAGGGATTCCATCGATCTGCTGGAACTGGCCGGCGCGACCCATGTTCTGCCCCTGAAGCAGCGACTGGGCGAACATCTCGCCAACCGGGTCAACCGGGAAGGCGCCAATGTCCACATTATCGGCGCGTTCAGGGATATTCTCATTGCCGAAGCCCCCGTGCATAACACGCCGCTGGCCGGACGCACCATCCGGGAAACCCGCATCCGGCAGAACACCGGTGTCAATGTGGTGGGCGTGTGGTATCGCGGTCGTCTGCACCCGGCACATTCAGATACCATTCTGTTCGATTTCAGTGTTCCCGTCATGGTCGGAACGCCGGAACAGATCGCCGGGCTGGAATCTTTCCTGGTGTTTCACAGCACAAATCCCAATCCCGTTCTTGTGATCGGCAGCGGCAATGTGGGATGCGCCACTGCTGCGGCGCTCAGAAAAAAGGGGGTATCCGTTCACATGGTGGAACGGAATGAAAAACTGCTGGAACGGATTTCAGATGTTGCCGACCAGATCTTTATCGGTGATGCGGCGGATCTGAAGGTACTCATGCGGGCGGGGCTGGCCGATGCGCCGTCCGTTGTGGTCACCACCAACGATGATGCCACCAATATTTACCTGACCGTCTACTGCCGCCGTCTCAATCCGGACCTGCGCATCGTCAGCCGCATTACCTATGAACGGAACATCGAAGCCATCCACCGTGCCGGGGCCGACTTTGTACTGAGTTACGCTTCTCTGGGGGCGGAATCGGTTTTCTCGATCCTGCAGGACCGGCAGCTCGTGATTCTCGGAGAAGGAATCGACATGTTTCCTGTCAAGGTGCCCAGATCACTGGCAGGCAAGACCCTCGGGGAGAGCAATATCGGATCGGTCACCGGATTGAATGTCATCGCCATCCAGATGAATGGTGAAGTTGTGGCCAACCCGGCGGCGGAAACGCTTATACCTGCGGAGAGCGAACTGCTCATGCTGGGAAACACGCAGCAGCGGGAGAAATTCAATGCGCATTTCCGGAAATAGCAGGAGAAGTCCTACTCACCCAGCGCCGAACGAATCCGCCCCATCGCCATTTCCACATTCTCGAAGCTGTTGAACGCACTGATGCGGATATACCCTCTCCCGCATTTCCCGAATCCCGCTCCCGGCGTACAGACAACGCCTGCTTTGTTGAGCAGGAGATCAAAAAATTCCCAGGAATCCCGTTTTCCGTCAATCCAGATGTAGGGTGAATTTTCTCCACCGACGCAGTCGAATCCCAGCGCGGTTATCTCTTTGCGGATCAGGGCCGCGTTCTTCAGATAATAATCGACCAGTTCCCGGGTCTGTGCCTTGCCCGCTTCGCTGTAGACCGCCTCGGCCGCCTTCTGCACCGGGTAGGAGACGCCGTTGAACTTGGTTCCGTGGCGCCGGTTCCAGAGCTTGTGGAGGGAATGCGGCTCTCCCTTTTCATCATAACCCGTACATTCCTTTGGTACGACGGTGAAGGCGCACCGGGTTCCGGTGAATCCGGCGGTTTTGGAGAGGCTCCGGAATTCGATGGCGACTTCTTTTGCCCCTTCGATTTCATAGATGGACCGGGGCAGGGATTCATCGCGGATAAAGAACTCATAGGCCGCGTCATAGAGAATAATGGCCCTGTTTTCCCGGGCATAGTCCACCCACGTTTTGAGCTGTTCCCTTGTGATGATCGCGCCCGTGGGATTGTTGGGATAGCAGAGATAGATCAGATCCACCGGTTCCTCCGGCAGATCGGGAATGAAGCCGTTCTCCCGGGTTCCTTCCAGATAGACCAGCCCTTCATACCGCCCGTCCTGGAATGTTCCGGTCCGTCCGGCCATGACGTTGGTGTCCACATAGACCGGATAGACCGGGTCCGGTACGGCGACGCGGATGTCTCCGGAGAAGATCTCCTGAATATTGCCGGTATCACACTTGGCCCCGTCGCTGATGAAGATTTCATCCGGTGAAATGTCCGCTCCCCTGGCGTGGAAATCGTGTGCGGCGATTTTCTCCCGCAGAAAGGCGTATCCCTGTTCCGGACCGTACCCCCGGAAGGTCTTTTCCTCCGCCATTTCATCCACCCCTTTGTGAAACGCATCCACACAGGCCGGGGGGAGGGCGCGGGTGACGTCGCCGATGCCGAGTTTGATTACCTCCCGGTCCGGGTTGGCTTCCTGAAACGCGGCCACCCGCCGGGCAATATCGCTGAACAGGTAGGATGCCTGCAGCTTCAGATAGTTCTCATTGATCCTGATCATCAGTAGTTCCTTTTTACCGGTACTGTATCCATAGAATATCAGTTCTGTTTTCAAATTTCAGCGAAAGACCACAGATGTTCAGAAAATACCGGTCACAACAACTGAAGAAAAAACCATCGATACCCTGTTCTGATGGTTGATCACGCTGTGACAGCTTTTTCTGAATAGTGCCTATATAGAAAAACTGTCTGCGCGTGTCAACGGATTATGCCGAGTGCTTCTCCTGCGGCTTCCAGTCATAGATTCCCAGACGCGCCAGGGTTTCCGGCAGGGGGCGGCCGGTGCTGTCCCATCCCATTTCATAGTAGAAATCCCGGAGCATGGGCGCCAGGGGGACATCGGAGAACATGGGCGGCAGCCGGTCCTGTTCCGCATGAAGCCGCATGTTGAAGAGCCGTTCCAGATTGGCAACCCGGAACCCGACTGCCATGAGATGTTCCGCATCCAGGGACCAGCCGCTCAGGGCGGCGGTCAGTTCGGCTTCCTCTTTCAGATCAAAATGGCGGATCAGGGACAGCGCGGGAACCTTGCAGAGTCCCAGCGAGTCGAGTACGATGTTGACGGCGATGGCCCGCCGGACCATGGCTCCTTTGCCCCGGAAGGCATTCAGGTTGACCGCCAGGGGGGTGCCGAATTCCCGGGTCGCCTTTTCCGCGCTCCAGCTGTGGCCCATCGCAGCGTATACATTGCTGAAATCCCCGCCCCGGCTCGAAATGGCGTAGGAGAGCGCCGTTCCCATATCGTTGCGGGGATTGAAGGCCGTCAGTTCCAGTCCCTTGACGTGGGGGGCGAACCATTCCGCGCCGTTTCCGATCTCTATCGCCGCCTTTCGCACCCCCTGTGCCAGCAGCGCCCCGAATCCTTTCCGGTGGACGATTTCCCGGATCAGGGTTTCCATCACATCGGCATCTCCCCAGTGCAGTTTCAGACCGTAGGTCATCTCCGTCGACAGAATGCCGCGATCATAAAGATCCAGGGCAAAGGAGATGACGGTACTGGTGGAGAGGGTATCGACGCCGAGCCGGGAGCAGAGATTGTCCAGATAGACCACCGCTTCCGGATCATCCAGACCGCATTTGGGGCCGAAGTTGATCATCCCTTCAAACTCCGGGCGGGCCAGCCGTTTACCGGCATATTTTCCGGCTTTGAACCGGAGTTCCGCCTTGCACTGCACCGGGCAGCCCCTGCATCCGCTGGTGCGGGTAATGTCCTTTTTGAAATGGTGTCCGTTGAGCCGGTCGGCGCTTTCGAACCGGTTTTCGCGGTAGTTCCGGGTCGCCATGATGCCCAGGTCGTTGCACCAGTTGACATACCCGGCGCCGCCGTATTCGGAGAACGTTTTGAACTCCGAAGCGCTCCGGATCTGGGTGATATAGCGCCGGATGGCATCCTTGCCGGTCCGGTTGTTGACGGGGACCGCCTTTGCATCGGTCCTGCGGACAAAAATCGCTTTCAGGTTCTTGGATCCCATGACGGCCCCCATGCCGGTCCGGCCCGCGGCATGGTCCCGGCCGCTGATGATACAGCCGAAGGGAACCAGGTTTTCCCCGCCGGGACCGATGACCAGTGCATGAAACCCTTCCCCTTCGCTTTCCCGCAGTCGTTTCTGTGTTTCCTGGGTATCCAGCCCCCAGAGCGGGACAGCGTTCCGGAGCGATACGCCGTCCCGGTCGATATGCAGGTAGACAGGCCGGGGAGAACGTCCCCGCAGAATGAGGGACTGAATGCCGCAGGCCCGGAGATGCGCGCCCACGTTTCCGCCCACATTGGAACAGCCCAGCAGGCCGGTCTGGGGCGAAAGCGCGCTGATATGAAGCCGGGAAGAAACCGGCGCACGGGTTCCGGTCAGCAGGCCGCAGGAGATGAGCAGAAGATTGTCCGGCCCCAGCGGATCTGTTCCGGGGAGAATCCGCTCTGTGAGAATCCTGATGTTCCATCCCCGGCCGCCGAGATACTTCATTGCCGCCTCATCGGGCAGGGGGGACCAGGTCTGTTGCCCGGTTGAAAGATCAATTTCCAGTATTTTACCCAAAAATGGCATACTATTTCCTTTCTTCTGCAGTTTTATAGAATATCTTCGGATAATCTATAGAAAGCGGATCAATGTATAAAGGAAAATGAGACTGGTGTCAATGATGACCGGTATGAGAAAGACGGATTCATAAGGAGGATTGTTTTTAATCCAAACGGATTATTGGCCCGTTTATCGCTTGACATAGATGCCGGAGTGGGATAATAAAATTATAATTAACTGAAATAAAATAGAAAAATTGACCCGGCAATTATTTTGTATTGACTATTGGCCAAATCGATAAAATTTTCAGTAAGATGCAAAGTACCCCGCCTTGCGGAAGCTCTGTCCGCAAAAACCGTTTCTTTTCCGGCTTTACAGCGTATGCAGATGGAAACCGTACAGAACCCTGCAAGTAAATCCCTGCTGCGGCATTGTGCCGCCGGGGATTTGATCCTGATATGCACATGATAACGGAGGAGTTGACATGAGCGAGGAAAAACATGTTCATCCGGCAATACCGGACCTGAAGCGTGACATGGAAAACGGAAAGATGAGCCGCCGGGAGTTTATCCGGTACGCTTCCCTGATGGGCCTGTCCGCTGCGGCGGCCACACAGATGGCCGGTCTGGCCCTGCCCCGGAAGCTCTTTGCCGCCGATATTCCCCGCGGCGGAACCGTCCGGGTATCCAGTCCGGTCCACAAGGTGACCCATCCGGCCCAGTTTTCCTGGATCGCGCCGTCCCAGCAGTTGCGGCAGGTGGCGGAATACCTTACCTACACCGACGGCAACAATGTAACGCACCCCTATCTTCTGAAAGACTGGGTCGTCAGCGACGACCTCAAGACCTGGACGCTCAACCTCCGGGAAGGCATCAAGTTCAACAACGGCGACGAGTTTGTCGCAGATGATGTGATCTTCACCTTCAATCAGTGGCTGGACAAGGATGTCGGCTCCTCCATGCTCGGCATGATAGGCGGGTATCTCGATCCCACCGGCATCGAAAAAACCAGTAAATCCCAGGTGATTCTCCACCTGAAAAAGGCGGAAATCGGTGTTCCCGAACATCTTTTCCATTATCCCGCCCTGATCCTGAACCACCGGACCTTTGAAGGGGACTTCATCAAAAATCCCCACGGAACCGGACCCTATACCCTCGACGTCTACAAGGAGGGGGAACGCTGCGTGGTGAAACGGCGGAACGACTACTGGAAAAACGGCAGCGACGGCAAACCGCTTCCCTATCTCGATGCCGTGGAATTCATCGACATGGGAACCGAAATGGCGCCCCAGATTGCGGCGATTCAGGCCGGGGAAATCGATACCATCGATTTCGGCGACATCGGCGGTTCCGAAGCCTACCAGGCCCTCAAGGACAATCCGAATGTCCAGATTCTGCCGACGCCCACCGCCCAGACCCGCGTCATCCGGATGCAGGTGACCCAGAAACCCTGGGACGACGAGCGGGTCCGGAAGGCCCTGAAGCTCTGCCAGCACCGGGAAAAGATTCTGGCCCTGGCCTATTTCGGGCAGGGGCTGGAAGGGCAGGATTTCCATGTCCATCCCAACCATCCGGAATACTGCCCAAAGGATACCCCCAAATATGATCCCGAGCAGGCCAAACAGCTTCTGAAGGAGGCGGGCTATCCCAACGGCCTGGATGTGAACATGGCCGTCGGCAGCGGCTGGAAGGAGATCGTCCGGATCGCGGAAATCCTCAAACAGGACGCCCTGCCGGCCGGGTTCCGGATCAGTATCCAGACCATGCCCAACAGCCAGTACTGGGAAAAATGGACGGAGGTCGATCTGGGCATCACCACCTGGGCCCACCGGCCCATCGGTACAATGGTCCTCAATCTCGGCTACACCTCCAATGAAAACGGGGAGCCGGTTCCCTGGAATGAAACCAAATGGGTGGACAAGGAATTTGACCAGCTGCTCCAGGAGGCCAACGGAACCCTGGATGTGGATGCCCGCCGGAAGATCTTCTGCAAACTCGAACAGATTCAGCAGGAACGGGGCAGCATCGGCAACCCCTTCTGGCTCAATGTCTGGATGATCGCCCGGAACCGGGTCATGGGGCTGAATCCCAATCCCAGTCTCTACATGATGTTTGATGATGTCTGGATCAAATCATAGAAATACAGGTATTCATGACCTTGTCTGATGCATCTGCAGAGGCCGTCTGCCGGGCCTTCGGCATTCCCGAAGCGGTGGTTCCGTGGCTGGACCGGTTTTTCGATCCGCCCGAATACCGCCTGATTCTTGCCCTGGCGGACGGCCCTCTGTCCGCCGCCTCCCTCGGAGAGCGTCTGCCGGAGATTCCGGCGGATGAACAGGCCCGGTTTTTCGACCGGGCGTACCGGCGGGGGATTCTCAACCGGCGGGACGACGGGCTGCTGGATCTGGCGGATTTTCATGCGCGGTATGAAATCTGGGCACTTTTCGAAGGCTGGAAGGATGTGCCGGAACCGGTCCGGAAGGCGCTCAACGAGTGGGAATTTGAAGCCTTTACGGAGAAACAGCGCCCCCTGGTGGCGGCCCTGAAGCGGGGTGAACCACCGGAGAAGGGGCATATCCTGCCCCGGTACGTGCTGCTTCATGAAGCCCTGGACCTGCTGGACCGGGTGGCGCATATCTACCTCTGGCCCTGTAACTGCCGGGCCATGATGGGCCGCTGTGACCGCCCCTCCTACACCTGTATCCGGTTTGAAAACGACCGGGACATCGGCTGGGAAATTTCTCCGGAACGGGCAAAAGAGATTATCCGGGAAGCAAACCGGAAAGGTCTGATACAGAGTGCCGAAATCGGTCTGCGGCCCGACGGAACCATCACCGGCGCCATCTGCAACTGCTGCACGGACTGCTGCTATCCCCAGCAGCTGGCAGAACAGATGGAGACAGGCCGCCGCTGGCCCCTCAGCCGGTATGTGGCCCGGCATCTGCTGGATCGTTGTACCGCCTGCGGCCGCTGCATGCGCCGCTGTCCGTACCGCGCCTTTACCGCCGAGCTGCCCGCGTCATCCAGCCGCCCGGCCCCCAGGCGGCACGAAGTCCGGCTCAATGCCGCAAAGTGCCGGGGATGCGGCCTCTGTGTGGAAACCTGTCCGGAAGATGCCATTGAAATGTGTCCGCTTCCTTCCCGACAACCCCTTTTCGAGTAAACGTGCAAATCCATTATGGCAAAATTTATAATCCGACGATTTCTTCTTCTGCTTCTTACGATGATTCTGGTGTCGATGGCGGTTTTTCTCATCGCTGAATCTTCACCGGGAAACATTGCCAAGAACATCCTGGGCGCGTTTATCACCCCGGAGCAGGAGGCTTCCTTTCTGGCCCAGATGGGCCTCGACAAGCCGGTCTGGCTCCGGTATGTCTACTGGCTGGCCGGAAGTGACTGGCACGGTGAAATGAAAACCGCCATGCCCCTCCGGCGCATCACCACCGAGGAAGGGTTCCAGGAGTGGTGGGCGCTCCGGGAGGACGGCGCGCTGGTCCGGTGGGAACTCGCCGGTGACGACCTGCTGGCGACGGTAAAGCCGCCGGAAGGGGAGCCGTACCAGGAGACGGACAATGACCGGTGGGTCACAAACGAGGAAGGGATCAGCATCTTCTGGGGCGTGGACAAGCAGAACCATGTGGTCAAGTGGGAAAAGGGATCGGACCGGGAGGTATGGAATTTCGTGGTCGGTTCCGGCTGGATGAAAGCCTCCGGCGGCCCGGTCAGCTATATTCCCCTCAAAAAAGGATTCATCCGGGGGGATCCCGGTGTTTCCCTCCGGACGGGCCGGCCCGTGGCCAAAAGCCTCTTCTTCCGGCTCCGGAATTCCCTGGTGCTGGCGGGTATCGCCTTTGTGATTGTCATGCCCCTGGCCCTGCTGCTGGGGATCATCGCCGGTCTCCGGGAAGGCTCCTTCAAGGACCGGTTTCTTTCCATTTCCGGCATGATGTTTTCGGTCATCCCGGAATTTGCCACCGGTATCTTCCTGATCCTGATCTTCTCCTACTGGCTCAACTGGCTGCCGGGGGCCACCGTCTTCGGCGAACAGGCCCCGTGGGAGCGCCCGGACATGCTCATCCTGCCGGTGCTGACCCTGACCCTGATCGAACTCGGCTACATCCTCCGGATTACCCGGTCGAGCATGGCCGAAGTGATGCGGTCCCCCTACATCCGGACCGCCTTTCTGAAAGGGCTGCCCTACTGGCGGGTGGTCTTCAAGCACGCCGTCCGCAACGCCCTCATCGCACCGATTACGGTGATCATGCTCCATGTCAACTGGCTCATGGGCGGCATCGTCATCGTGGAGGTCGTCTTCGGGTATCCGGGCCTGGGGCAGTATCTTCTCGATTCCGCCCTCTACAAGGACATCAACGCCCTGGAAGCCGGCACCATGGTCATGGTGCTGGTGGCGGTCGGAACCCAGCTGGTGGCGGACATTATCTATACCTTTCTGAATCCCAGAATCCGGTATGCCTGATACGGAGGAACCATGACAACCCGACCGGAAACCGCCGACGCAATGGACATGGCGCTCCAGAAGCGCGGCTTCTTCAAGAAAATGAAAGAGGGGATCAAAGTTCTCCTCTCCTCCAGAACCGCCACCGTCGGTCTGGTGATCGTGCTGTTCTGGGTCTTCGTGGCCCTGTTCGCACCGATGCTGACGCCGTACACGCCGACGGAGCAGGACTGGCAGGCCCCCAACCAGGGGCCGAGCCTGAAGCATCCCCTGGGGACCGATGAACTGGGGCGGGATCTCTGGTCCCGGCTGATCTACGGCGCACGGATCGTGCTGGTGATTCTGCCGGTATCGGACCAGTTCTGGCTGCCTGTCGGAACCGCCATCTGGGGGGTGCTGGCCTCACTCCTGTTCGGCGCGGGACTGGGGCTGGTCTCCGGCTACCGGGGCGGCTGGATCGATGAACTTATCATGCGGCTTCTGGATGCCATGATGTCGATCCCGATCATTCTGCTCTACCTGATCATCGTGGCGGCCATCGGTGCCTCCGCCGTCAATGTGGTGCTCGCCATCGCCATCGTCGGAACCCCCGGCGTGGCCCGGCTGGTGCGGAGCCTCACCCTCGACATCCGGACCCGGGACTATATCCGGGCCGCCGAAACCCGGGGGGAGAGCACCTTTTTTATCATGTTCGTGGAAATCCTTCCCAATGCCAAAGGCCCCATCATCATCGATGCCATGCTCCGGGTCGGCTATGCCATTTTCGCCATGGGAACCCTCGGATTTCTGGGGCTGGGGCTGCCGCCCCCGTCGCCGGACTGGGGCAGCATGGTGGCCAAGGGCAGGGAATTCATCCTGGCCGGAAGCCCCTGGGCCGCCCTGTGGCCCTCCATCGCCATCGCCTCGCTGGTGGTGGGGCTCAACCTGCTGGCCGACGGCCTGCGGGAAGAGGTCATGCGGTATCAGTAGAAGAGGGATGTCTTTCTCTGTCCGGAGCGGGGAGGGGAGACGGAACCGGATGTCCGGGAGAATGGTACAGGTATCCGGTAAAAAATCGGAACAGAATAACAGTCAAGGCAGCACGACTGAAAGCATAAGGAAGAAAACAGAAGAATGAACGAAACAGCGATGCCGGATTCGGATATAGTTCTGGATGTCAACAACCTCTCCATCGGATACCAGACCCGGAAGGCCCTGATCACCGCCGTCCGGGAGGTCAGTTTCCAGATCCGCCGGGGGGAAACCCTCGGCATCGTAGGGGAATCGGGATGCGGAAAGAGTACCGTCTCCTTCGGTATTGTCGATTTTCTGGGGCCCACCGGCCGCATCACCGGCGGCAGCGTCCGGTTTGAAGGGCAGGAACTGGTGGGCCGTTCCCGGAAGGAACTGAACCGGCTCCGGGGGGATCGCATCGCCATGGTCTACCAGGACCCGATGGCCGCCCTCAATCCCACCGTCCGCATCGGCGACCAGTTGACCGAGGTACTCACCTGTCACCGGGATATCCGCCATGAAGCGGCACAGGAACAGTGCATCGCCATGCTGAAGCGGGTTCACATGCCCGACGCCGCAAATGTCATGAACCGGTATACCCACCAGCTTTCCGGGGGGCAGCAGCAGCGGGTCGTCATTGCCATGGCCATGCTCAATCATCCGTCCCTTTTGATCATGGACGAACCGACCACCGCCCTGGATGTGACAGTGGAGGCGGCGGTCCTCGATCTGGTCGAGGAACTGAAACAGGAGTTCAACACCGGTATCCTCTTCATTTCCCACAACCTCGGCGTCGTGGCGCGGGTGAGCGACCGGCTCTGTGTCATGTATGCCGGTGAAGTGGTGGAGCAGGGGGCGGTATCGGAACTGTTCAAGCAGCCGGCCCATCCCTACACCAAAGGGCTGATGCGGTGCGTTCCCAAACTCGGGACCGACAAGGCCGGCACCATGCTGCAGCCCATCCGGGGCCGCGTTCCGCCGCCGCTCAACCGTCCGGTGGATGCCTGCGTGTTTGAGCCGCGCTGTGACTATTCCACCGAAAAATGCATCGAATCCCGGCCGGAACTGTTCGATGTATCCGCCGATCACAGGGCCCGCTGTTTCTATGCCCTTGACGTGATGAAGGACAAGGCGCAGAAATCGACCCGGCGGAAGGCGCGAACCGCTGTATCCCAGGCCGGGCCGGAGGATGAAGAAACGATTCTGGATGTGGAAAGCCTCAAAATCTACTATGAACAGGCTTCCCGGTCCATCAAGAGCCTGCTGGGGCTGGACGGTACAGAGCATGTCAAGGCGGTGGATGATGTCACTTTCAATGTGCAGAGCGGAAAAACACTGGGGATTGTAGGCGAATCCGGGTGCGGAAAGTCCACCCTGGTCAAGGGCATCATCGGCCTGGAGGATGTGACGGACGGAGAGATCGAGTTTCTGGATGTCAATATTACAGAACCGGTGGACAAGCGTTCCATCGACGTCATCAAGGATATCCAGATGGTGTTCCAGAATCCTGATGCCACCCTCAATCCGGCCTATTCGGTGGGCAGACAGATTGCCCGGCCCATCCGGCGGTTCGGCACGGTTCCGAAGAAGAAAGTCCGGGGCGAGGTGAACCGGCTGCTCAAGGCGGTCCGGCTGTCGGAATCCTATTACGACCGGTTTCCCCGGCAGCTCAGCGGCGGTGAAAAGCAGCGGGTCGGCATCGCCCGGGCCCTGGCCAGCCGTCCCGATCTGGTCATCTGTGATGAACCGGTTTCCGCCCTGGACGTGTCGGTGCAGGCGGCGGTGCTGAACCTGCTGCTGGAGATACAGAAGATGCTGGGGACCACCCTGATCTTCATCGCCCATGACCTCAGCGTGGTCCGGTTCTTTTCCGACGAGGTGGCGGTGATGTACCTGGGGCAGATCATGGAAATGGGACCGGCCGAAACCATCTACGCGCCGCCCTACCATCCCTACACCGAAGCGCTCCTCTCCGCCGTTCCCATTCCCGACCCGGACGCGGAGCAGAAGAATATCCGCCTCAGCGGCAATGTGCCCAGCGCACTGAACCCGCCATCGGGCTGCCGGTTCCACACCCGGTGTCCCCGGCGGTCCATGCTGCCCGAAGGCGGCAAAATCTGTGAGGTCGAGATTCCGCCGTGGCAGCGGGTGAGCGAGGGGCATCATATCCTGTGTCATATTCCGCTGGAGGAACTGCGGAAGATCGATGCTGTGGTTCATGCGGCGTAGGCGGATTCACATCCCGGATTGAAAAATGGACGGAGACCGGTCCGTGCCTACTGTTCCAGCAGCCATTTCAGGGCGTTGTGTACGCTTTCGGTATCGTACTGATGTCCTGAAATGTGGCTCTCTTCAACCGGGGTGACCGGATGCCCGGCCCGGGAGAGGAAATCCTGCCAGTAGCCGAAAGAACCGTTGCCGCCTGCCCGGAAATACTGGAAGAAGGAATAGTAGTTTCCGTCTCCGGGATTGGATACGACCCGGACCGGAACCTGGGATTCATCTTCACCGGGAATCAGGGCATAGACATTATAGGGCGCGCACCAGATATTGACCGCCCTGACCCGTGGTTTGAGCTGCCCCCGTGATATCATGACCGCGCCGGGTCCGCCGGCGGAATAGCCGGTGACATAGGTCCGGTAGGGATTGACCGCCCAGGTGCGGTGCGCCGCCAGAATGGCGTCAACGGTATTGTAATAGTCGTCGGTCTGGTATTTGCCGTTGCCGTCCACGATCTGAAACCCTCTCCCGTTCGGCTGTACGCCCAGCACCAGAAGCCCTTCCGCATCGGCCACCGCCCTGAAATCCCGCTCCAGCCGCCGTTTCATGGAAAAGAGATCCGATTCGCCGTCCCCGGGAAGATAGACCAGAAGGCCCGGATTCCGTTTTCCGGCCAGGGAAGCGGGGGCGTAATAGACAGCGCTGGTATGCAGCGCTTCCTCTCCGATGTCGATGACACCGGTTCCGGACGGCGGCGGTTCGGGAATTTCAGAGAAGGAATCATGATCCATTTTCCAGTAGAACCCGTCCGGATCAGCGGAATCGTCAACAGCATCAAGACGGAACCTGTACCGGACGCCTTCATACTCGGCGCAGACGACAAACAGCATCAGATCATCCGTGAACTCGAGACAGTCTTTCCCGGCGGATGCCGTCTCTGCGAGGGACGCCGTATCCAGCTTCCAGTAAATCCCCGCCGGATCGTCGGTATGATGGAAAAACGCCAGATCAAACTGATAGGTGATATCCGCATACTCGGCACAGGGGATGCGGAGACGCAGGTCCGGGCCCACCGGAATGCATTCCGCTCCCTGTGCGTCACCGGCCGGCAGACAGAGTCCAAGGAGCAGGGCGCAGAGCAGATGCTTTGCAAATCTGAAAGTGAAGGCATCGGTTCCGATGCCGGGGATGGACAGTCGCGCAGGATGAATCCGGAACATGATTGCCTCCTTCTGATGATTCCGGGCCGGTTTCCGTTTCACCTGTTTCCCTTGCGTGCCGGAAATCCTGCCGGAATCCTTATCATCTGTAATTTAAAAACGCTGGACACCTTCCTGATAATCTTCTAACAATAAGCGGATATAATCTGTCAAAATATACCCTGTCCGAACAAAAGGAGATGATATGACACCCGATACACTCAAGGAAATCCACCGGTCCGCCTCCGGACTGGTGCAGGATGCCGCCGATTACATGACTGATTTTACCCAGCGGTCCATTCTCTTTCTGGACATCCTGCGCAAACGGGGAAACAATTTTCTGGAGATTGTGGAAAAAGGCCAGCCCCCGGTCCTGACCTTCGACTATGAAATCATCATGGACGGCCGCCGGCTGACCCCGCCCGTCAACCACGATCTGGCCCGGATCATTCCCGAACACGGCATCCGGATCGATACGGACAAACGGCCCGTTGTCGTCATCGATCCCCGGGCCGGACACGGCCCCGGCATCGGCGGTTCCAAACGGGATTCCGAAATCGGCATGGCCCTCCGGGCCGGGCATCCCGTCTACTTTATCCTCTTCTACCCCGAGCCCATGCCCGACCAGACCTATTCCGATGTAAAGGCGGCCCAGGTCAGGTTTCTGGAGGAGGTGCGCCTGCGTCATCCCGACGCCCCCGAACCGGCGGTGATCGGCAACTGCCAGGCCGGGTGGGCCGTGGCGCTTCTTTCCGCAGACCGGCCCGACGTGACCGGCCCCCTGGTGCTGAACGGTTCGCCGCTCTCCTACTGGGCCGGTGTCGAGGGCAAAAATCCCATGCGCTACCGGGGCGGCCTTACCGGCGGTGTCTGGGTGGCCTCCTTCCTGTCGGACCTGGGCAACGGCAAGTTCGACGGCGCCAATCTGGTGATGAACTTCGAGGATCTCAATCCGGCCAACACCTACTGGTCCAAGCAGTACAATGTCTGGGACAATGTGGATAACGAGGAGGAGCGGTATCTCAACTTCGAGAAATGGTGGAACAGCTATTTTCTGATGACCGCCGACGAAATCCATTTCATCGTCGAGAACCTCTTTGTCGGCAACCGCCTGGAGAAGGGCGAGGTGGAACTGGACAAGGGAAAGAAGATCAACCTCAAGAACCTCGAAGACCCGGTCATCGTCTTCGCCTCCGGGGGGGACAACATTACCCCGCCCCAGCAGGCCCTCAACTGGATCGCCCGGGTCTACGACAGTGTCGAAGAAATCCGGCGCTGCCAGCAGGTGATCATCTACCGGGTCCATGAAAAGGTCGGTCATCTGGGGATTTTCGTGTCGGGCAGTGTGGCAAAGAAGGAGCACAAAGAGTTTATCCGGAACATCGACACCATCGAATACCTGCCCCCGGGTCTCTATGAAATGGTTATCGAGGAAGTGGACCGGGAGGTGGGGGACGACCGGGAAATTCTCAAGGTGAAGGACTACAATGTCCGGTTCGAGGAACGGGATATTGCAGACATTCTCAGCATGGACGACGGCGTGGAGGACGAGGAAGCCTTCCGTCCCGTGGCGATCCTCTCTGAAGTCAACGACCGGATCTACCGGACCTTTTTCCGCCCCTGGGTCCAGGCCATGACCCCGGCGCCGGTGGCGGAAATGCTCCGGAACCTCCATCCCCTGCGGGTGTCCCGGTACGGCTTTTCCGAC
>JBEPXL010000020.1:0-16238 GCA_041641935.1 Desulfobacteraceae bacterium
GTGGCCCATGACCTGAACAATGTCCTGTCGGGGATCGTCAGCTATCCCGACCTGATCCTGATGGACATGCCCGCCGACAGCCCGCTCCGGAAGCCGCTCCAGACCATCCAGGATTCCGGCCAGAAAGCGGCGGCCATTGTCCAGGATCTGCTCACCCTGGCCCGCCGGGGCGTCACCAGCATGCAGGTGCTGAACCTGAACGAGGACATTGTCCGGGACTATCTCGCCTCACCCGAGTTTGCCCGACTCCAGAGCTATCATCCCGAAGTCACCGTAAAGCCTCAACTGGCGACGGATCTGATGAATATTCAGGGGTCCACGGTTCATCTGAAAAAAACCATCATGAATCTGGTCTCCAACGCGGCCGAAGCCCAGCCGGACGGCGGCCTGATCCGGATCATCACCGAAAACCGGTATCTGGACCGTCCCCTCCACGGATATGACAGCATCGAGGAGGGGGACTATGCGGTGCTGACCGTGACGGATACCGGAACCGGCATCGCTCCCGAAGACCTGAACCGGATATTTGAACCCTTCTATACCAAGAAAGTGATGGGCCGCAGCGGAACCGGACTCGGCATGGCAGTCGTCTGGGGGACGGTCCAGGACCATGACGGGTATATCAACGTCAGCAGTGATCCGGAGAACGGGACGGTCTTTGAACTCTATTTTCCGGTGACACGGGAGACGCCGGGGCGGACCGACCGGCCGCTTTCCCTGCCGGATTTCCAGGGAAACGGCGAAACCGTGCTGGTGGTGGACGATGTGGCAGAGCAGCGGGAGATCGCCTCGGCCATGCTGCGGAAGCTCAACTACGCAGTGGATGCCGTGCCGGGGGGAGAGGCGGCGCTGGCCTATGTCCGCCACAGGCCGGTGGATATTCTGCTGCTGGACATGATCATGGAACCGGGGATGGACGGCCTGGATACCTACCGGGCGATTCTGGAACTCTGTCCCGATCAGAAGGCGGTCATCGCCAGCGGATTTGCCGAAAACGAACGGGTGAAAGAGGCCCAGCGGCGCGGTGCCGGAACGTATCTGAAAAAGCCCTATACCATGGAAAAAATCGGTCTGGCGCTGCAAACGGAACTCCGCCGGAAACCGAAGCAGGAAGAAGACCTGGAAACGGCGGAGAAATCCACCCGTTCTCCCGGCGCAACCGCTTGACATTTCTGGAAATGGTGCTGATGTTGTTGGAAAACCAACACAAGGAGATCATTACATGCTGTTGAAACTGTTTCTGGCATTTACGCTGATACCGGCCTTTGAAATTTATCTTCTGCTGCAGATCGGTCAGGTCATCGGCGCGTTCAATACCTTTTTTCTGGTGATCCTGTCCGGCTTTCTGGGGGCGTACCTGGCCCGGATGCAGGGGCTGTACACCATGCAGCGGGTCCGGGACAACCTGGACCAGGGCATCATGCCCGCCGAGGAACTGGTGGACGCCCTGCTCATTCTCGTCGCCGGTATCGTCCTGCTGACACCGGGCTTCTTTACCGACATTCTCGGCCTTTCCATTCTCTTTCCGCCGTCCCGGTTCTACTTCAAACGCTGGCTGAGACGCAAATTCGACCGCTGGATTTCCGAGCAGAAGGTCCAGTATTTTCACTTTCACTGATTTTCACTGATGATGCCCCGACCCGTTCTCTGTCTCGCACCGCTGCAGGGCCTGACCGATGCCGTCTACCGGAACACCTTCAGCCGTTTCTTCACCGGGCTGGACGTGGCGGTGACCCCGTTCATTTCCACCATCCGGAATCCGCGCATAAAGGATGCCCATATCCGGGATGTGCTGCCGGAAAACAACACCGGGCTTCCGCTGGTTCCCCAGATCATGAGCAAATCCCCGGCGGATTTTATCAATCTCGCCCGGCGGCTTTTCGATCTCGGCTACCAGACGGTCAACTGGAATCTGGGATGCCCCTTTCCCATGGTCGCCAAAAAAGGGCGGGGGTCCGGGATGCTGCCCTATCCCGACCGGATTGACGAATTTCTGGAGACGGTCATCCCCGCCCTTCCCGGTTCCCTTTCCATCAAAACCCGGCTGGGCCGCTACACCGCCGACGAGATGGACGACCTCATGCCGGTGTTCAACCGGTATCCCCTGTCCGAACTGATCATCCACCCCCGGACCGGCGTACAGCGCTACGAAGGCGCCCCCGATCTGGACGCCTTCGCGGCGGCGCTGTCCATCTGCCGCCATCCGGTCGTCTATAACGGCGATATTCGGACACCGGCGGCTTTCCAGCGGCTTTCAGAGCGGTTTCCGGCGGTTCACCGCTGGATGATCGGCCGGGGCGTTCTGGCCAACCCGCTTTTACCGGCCCGGATCAGGGCCATTCATGCGGGAACGGCGGATGACGGAATCCACGGGGACGCCATTTCCGAGTTCCGGCGGTTTCATGACGCTCTCTTTGCGGCCTACGGGGAACGGCTTCACGGGCCGGCCCATCTCATTGAACGGATGAAGGGGTTCTGGTACTATTTCGGCTGGTCCTTTGCCGACAGCCGGAAGTTCATCAAGTCAGTTCACAAGACCAGACAGCCGGCGGTCTATACCGATCTGGTCCAGCGCTTTTTCGATGAAACAGCGCAGTGGGCGGGGGAGGAAATGGACTGCGTCATCTGAATATTCAGTTCGACAATTCACAAACGGAGGAGAAATGGCACTCAATCTGGACGCTGTGGGAAAACCCATCGGACCGATCACCCGGGACTACAACTGGAAGGATGCAGTTCTCTATTCCCTGGGCGTCGGCGCCGGTTTTCCGGAACTCGACTACTGCTACGAAAAAAACCTGAAGATCATACCCAGCTTTTCCGTGGCCATGATCTTCGATTTTTTCTTTCATGTGGCGCAGCAGGCCAATATCAATCTGGCCGGGCTGCTGCACGGGGAACAGGATATTCTCTTCCACAGTCCCTTTCCCGGCGAAGGAACCCTGACCACCGAAGGAAAAATCGCCCGCTGTTACGACAAGGGAGAAAGCAAAGGCGCGCTGGTGATCGCTGAAAGTGAAACCCGCCACACAAACGGGGAACGGCTCTTTACCAGTATCATGACCCTGTTCGCCCGCCTGGACGGCGGCTTCGGCGGGGAAAACGCCCCCGGAACCAAGGTTCTCTTTCCGGACAAAGCGCCCGACACGGTGGTGGACGATCTGCCGTCACCGGACCAGCCCCTGCTCTACCGCCTTTCCGGGGACCGGTTCCAGCTTCATGTGGATCCGGAATTTGCGCGGATGGCGGGGTTTGAGCGCCCCATCATGCACGGCCTCTGCACCCACGGCTATGCCTGCCGCGCCCTGATCCGGACCCTGATCCCGGACCGACCGGAACGGCTGCGGCGGCTCTTCTGCCGGTTTACGCGCCCCCTCTATCCCGGAATTCCGGTTCAGACGCTGATCTGGCAGGTGGAACCGGGAAAGGCGGTCTGGCGGACGGTCAACGCCCAAAACGGGGAGGTGGTCATCGATAACGGAATTGCGGAATTCGATCACGGGGAATCGTGAAGCAGGGGGATGTTATTACAGCGGCTTCATCATGGCAATGCCCTCACAGTCCGGGAACTTGACGCAGAGCATGCAGTCCGACCAGATCTTGAGCGGCAGGTCGGCCCGGTCAATCCGGACAAAGCCGAAATGCCGGAAAAAGTCTTCCTTGAAGGTGAGACAGAAGAGTTTGTTCATTTCAAAGGTCCGGGCCTCTTCAATGCAGCTTTCGATCAGCCGGGAGGCAACCTTTTGTCCCCGGTATTCGGTCTCCACGGCCAGGGAGCGGATTTCGCCGAGGTCTTCCCAGCAGAACTGAAGGGCGCAGCAGCCGACCACCCGGCGCGTCTCCGGATCGACGGCAACGGAGAAATCCCGGGTGTGATCGTAGAGGCGGCTCAGGGGCCGGGGAATCAGATCCCCCTGGCTGCTGTAGGTATGCAGAAGCCGGTGAATGGCTTTTATATCTTCAATGGATGCCTTCCGGATCAACGGGGTCGCAGTTGTCATGGACCTATCCCAGAAACGCCTCCAGTTCCTGGGCGCACTCAACCCGTGCCTGGGGAGGACCGTCGATATTGATAATGCTGTTCTGGAGATCCAGTTCCCGGATCTGGCAGCCATGCCTGTTGACGATGGTGGTGATCAGTTGAAGAATCTGTGCTTCTGTCAAATCGCTGTTCATACGGTTCCCTTTCATCAGAATGGATTCATTGAATGTCAGGCCCTAACCTAATACGTACCGGACAGCGGGTCAAGCCGGACGCTGCCTGCACATGGCACGGCATTCCGGCAGAGGCCCTCCGGAAACAGAACGGTTGCGTCCGGAACCGCTTTTCCGGTACAGTAGAACAAATGGACGCCCTTTCATCGTTCCGCATCACGTTCCCCCGGGAGACAACATGTTACAGATTCAGGTAAACCCCATCCTTGCCGACATCTTCTTTGCCCTGCTGCTGCTCGGGCTGGCCTGGCTGTTCTGGTTCAAGGCCGATATTCTCGGCTCCTTTACCGGCTATGTCGGCAGGGGACACTATATTGACAGGGAAACCCCGGGCTGTCTGCTCAAACCGCTGGGCGTCTTTTTCCTGCTCTGCTTTTTCAAGGTACTCTGGGAACTCATCGGGCGGCTGTTCGCGTAGGAAACAAAAATCCGGTGCGGCGGGAACCGCACCGGACGGTATTTCAGACAGATGTCAGGTCATGGGGAAGAAAGGAAAAGGACTCATATCAACGACAGAACGCCTACCGGCAGATTTCGGATCGTTTTTCCTTTTCCCGCCGGGCACTTTCCCGGCAGAAACGGTTTTCCTCACAGTCCTGATGTTCCAGGTCACACCGGGCGGTTGCCGTCCGGGACCAGTCTTCATCCGACATATAACATCTTGCATCATGTGTCTTCATTTCCGCACCTCCTGGTTTTTCATGTAAACGAAGGCATGACCAGAACATAAACCCGCAGCTGCTGTTGTCAATCCCGGAACCGCATTTTTTCTCCGGAGAAAACCGCGCCGGATTTTCCCTTGCATCGACTCAGAACCGGATATATAACCCGTGTCTGTCCACCGCGACTTCATGTGAAAGGAAAACCGTGAAACGAGGGCTCAAACTCGGTACACAGCTCAATATATCATTTGCACTGGTTCTCTTTGTGCCGA
Source organism: Desulfobacteraceae bacterium (assembly GCA_041641935.1). GTDB lineage: Bacteria > Desulfobacterota > Desulfobacteria > Desulfobacterales > Desulfococcaceae > JBEPXL01. Next base: position 5,150 of record JBEPXL010000020.1, read on the forward strand.
TGATCATCGCCACCGTCTTTTCCATCGTCTACTACAGCCAGAAGATACGGGAAGAGGCGGTCAACACCATCAGTTCGGATCTGAAGATCGCCTCGATTATCTATGAAAACGCCGAGGCGGACATGGGCAATATCGCCAGCGCCTATGCCCAGAAAAAGATCATCAATTTCCTGATCGTGTACAACCTCGGGGAAAAGATCGGCCAGGACTGGGCCCGGTCCGCCGTCTTCGACGGCATTGACATGATCACGGTGGTGGACACGGCGTATACTGTGCTGGTGCGGTCCCACGCGCCCCGCAGGACCGGAGATACCCTGCCCCGGAAACCGTATATCGATCTGGCCTTCTCGGGCACGCCGGTCAGCGGAACCGAGGTGCTTTCCCTGGCGGAACTCGAACACGAAGGATTCACCATTGATCCCGATGAACCGGAACAAACGGACCGTGTTCTGGCGATGACGGGAACGGCTCCGGTCTACGACCGGCAGCGGGAGAACATCGTCGGCGCCATCATTATCCGGCGGATTCTGAACCGCCGCCCGGAGATTGTCGATTCGATCATCCAGAATCTGGCGGTCAACGCCGCCCTGTTCGAACATACCCGTCTGATCGCCAGCGCGTCGTCCGAAGCCGCCGGAACCTTTGTCCCGCCGCCGGAGACGATGCTCAACATGGCCCTGACCACCAATACCACCGCCCATACCGCCGATATCAGCCGGGGCGGCAGCATTGCCAAATACATGCCCATCGACAGTTTTGACGGACAGCCGGTCGGTGTGCTCATGGTCCAGACCGGCGTGGGGAACTATGTCCGCACCCGGAACATCGCCATCATTACCCTGCTGATCATCTTCTTCACGGGAATGCTGCTGGCCTTCAGCATTAAAACCATTATCGAGCGGCGGATCGTCACCCCGGTTCGGCGGCTTCAGAAAGGGGTGGAGCGGGTCGGCTCCGGCGATTACGCCCATCAGCTGGAAGTCACCACCCATGATGAAATCGGGGAACTGACCGGCGCCTTCAACGCCATGGCCCGGGATCTCCATGAATATGACCGGCAGCTGAAGGAGTACAACCAGCAGCTGGAAACCCGGGTGCAGGAACGGACCGCTGAACTCCGGATCGCCAATGAGCAGCTGATCAAGGCGAATACCGTTCTGGAAGACACCCTGGAGCGGCTGAATCCCGGCGTCTCCCGGCTCATCGGAAACAACCGGCAGCAGCTCGGGCTGGTCTATGCCACCGAACTGGTGGCCGATGTCTGCAACTATACCAAGCTGAACATGATCCTGGGCGAAACCATGATGGGCGAGTTCATGAAAAAATTCTTCCGGGAGGGGCACAAACTCCTGGCCCAGTACCGGGGCATGTTCGACAAGACCGTCGGCGACCAGATCGTCGCCATCTTCGGAACGCCCAAGGACGAGGCCCCGGCCAGCATGATTCACGCCTTCGACGCTGTCGCCTGCGCCCTGAAACTCGTGGAGGCGGCCAACGCCATCAACCGCCTCATGCAGGCGGCGATCCAGGACAACTATTCCGCCATCGCCGCCCGTCACCAGTCGCTATCCAAAGAGGACCGGGAGGGAATCCGGATCGAGGATCTCCGGTTCCAGTGCCGCATCGGCATCAACACCTCCAATCCGACCAGCGACCGTGAAATCGACCGGATGCGCATGGTGATGATGGGGGCCGAAACCTGTGTGGACTACACCGCCCAGGGCGGGGCCATTATCTATGCCTTCCGGCTGGAGAGCAGCGGCCGCCCCGGCGAGATTCACATCGGGGAAAACTCCCGGCGGCTGGTGGAGCATGTTTTCCGGCTGGAGGAGATGCCCGCCATTACCCTGAAAGGGCTCGGAACCCAGCCCCGGTACCAGGTACTCGGCTGCCAGCCCATGTTCAGCAATCTCTATCCCCGGACCCGGCTGTACCAGACCTACTGCAACCGGATCCCCCTGCGGCTCACGGAACTGATCCAGGATCTGCGGCTGGGAAAAATTCAGATCCGCGAAGTCCGGAAGATCAACGATGCCCTGGCGGTGGATATTCCGTATCTGGAGCATCTGGCAGGGGTCTACAACCAGTGCCTGTCCCGGGCGCTGTTCACCTTTGCGCTGGCCGAAGAACTGGCCCTGGAACCGGAACGGCGGGATGCCGTACTGTTTGCCTCCGTCTGGCAGAATGCCATGCTGCTCCAGCGGCAGGCCCTGGAGTCGATGCTCCCCTGCCCCGTGCGGGAGCAGATTCCCGGCGACATGGACGCCGAACGGATCGAGGCGATTCTGGCGGCCCTGGATTCCGGTGAAAAAGGAGACAGGGACGCCGATCTCATCACCCTCTGCAATCAGTACGACCAGATGGTCTACGACCGGAGCTATCTGAGAAGCCGGAGCCAGGATACGGTCTCGGCCAAGGAGATGATCTCCATTGTCAAAATCGAGGACAGGTTCGATACGGAACTGGTCCACGCCCTGGAACGGCTCGTCATCGCGCCGGAGGTGGAGACGGAAGAAGGGATGCCGACGGTGGTGCAGGAGTGGCCGGATCTGCCCGATGATCCGGATATTCTTGCCACTGTCCTCCGGCAGCGTCTGTCCGACGAAGACCGTCTCCGGCTGGTTGCCCGGTTGAACAGGACATTCCGGCAGGAGATGCCGGAACCCCAGGAAGAACATTCAGGAAAGGAGGAAAACGATACCGTCGCCCTTGTCTGAGGCGGGGATCGTTGATCATATATGGCATTAGAATATGTTGAAGAATACCGTAACCCGGAACTGTCCCGGCAGCTGATCGGCCAGATCCGCGCCCTGAGCCGGAAGAATATCCGGCTGATGGAGGTCTGCGGAACCCATACCATGTCCATTTTCCGGAACGGCATCCGCTCGGTGCTGCCGGAAACCATTTCCCTTCTGTCCGGCCCCGGCTGCCCGGTCTGTGTCACCGATCAGCGGGAGATCGATGCCTTTATCCGCATTGCCCGGCGGGAAAACGTGACGGTGGCGACCTTCGGCGATCTGCTGCGGGTTCCCGGCTCCGAGTCCTCCCTGGAAAAGGAACGGGCCGCGGGCCGGGATATCCGGATTGTCTATTCCACCTTCGATGCGCTGGAGATCGCCCGGAACCACCCGGACCGGAACGTGGTCTTCCTGGGCGTCGGGTTCGAAACCACCGCGCCGACAGTGGCGGCATCCCTGCAGGCCGCCCGTGCGGGAGCGGTCGGCAACTATCTTGTCTTTTCCGCCCACAAGCAGGTGATTCCGGCCCTTTTCGCCCTGATGGACATGGAGTCCCTCGCCATCGACGGCTTTCTGCTGCCCGGCCATGTGTCGGTCATCATCGGCGTGGAGGCCTACCGGCCCGTTTTTGAAAAACATGGCGTCCCGTCAGTTGTGGCGGGATTCGAGCCGGGGGATATTCTCGATGCAGTGCGGCTGCTGGTGAATCAGATCGAAACCGGAGCCCCTGCCCTGGAAAACGCCTATGTCAGAGCGGTGACACCGGAAGGAAACGCCAAAGCCCGGCAGCTGCTGGCGGATGTGTTTACACCGGTGGATACAGCCTGGCGGGGCATGGGCATGATTCCCGGAAGCGGTCTGGCGATCCGGGAGGAATATGCCGCCCACGATGCCCAGAAGGTGCTGGAGATTCCCCTGGAACCGGCTTCGGAGCCGAAAGGCTGCCGGTGCGGTCAGGTGATCACCGGACAGATGACGCCGCCGGAATGCCCGCTTTACCGGAAAACCTGCACGCCCATGAATCCCGTCGGCCCCTGCATGGTCTCCAGTGAAGGAACCTGCGCGGCCTATTACCGGTATCACCGGTAACCCGGAAAAGGAGACAGCGATGATTCCCGCCGGCGCCTTTGCCCAGGAAAACGGCATCGAAATCCCGTCCACCGTAACGGAGGTGACCGCTTCGGTAAACGAGACGCTGATGTCCATATGGGCGACCTTTGTCGAGCGTATTCCGTTCATCGTCGCCGGGCTGATCGTCCTGCTCCTGACCTGGCTGGTCACGGTTCTGGTGGCAAATGCCATCAACCGGGTGCTGAAACGCTCGGACCTGCGGACGTCCCTCAAGGAACTGGTGATCCGGTTCGCCTCCATCGGCATCTGGATTCTCGGCTTTCTGGTGGCGGCCATGATCGTCTTTCCGGGCCTGACCCCGGCAAAGGCCCTGGGGGGGCTGGGGCTGGTCTCCATCGCCGTCGGGTTTGCCTTCAAGGACATTTTCGAGAACTTCTTTGCCGGTATCCTTCTGCTGTGGCGGTTTCCCTTCGAAAACGGGGATTTCATCGAGTGCGAGGGAATTACCGGTGAAGTGCGGGATGTGTACCTGCGCATGACCCAGGTCCGGCAAACCAGCGGGGAACTGGTGGTGCTGCCCAATTCCTTTCTCTTCAAAAATCCTGTGAAAGTCCTGACCAATCTGCCCAAACGGCGGGTAACCATCATCGCCGGGGTGGCCTACGGTGAAGATGTGGCAACGGCGGTGCAGGTGATCCAGGAGGCGGTGGACGCCTGTGAAACCGTCGATCCGGCAAGACCGGTCCAGATTTTTCCCCAGGGATTCGGGGCAAGCAGCATCGATATTGAAGTGACCTGGTGGACCGATCCGAAGCCGGTCGACATCCGCCGGTCCCGGGGGGAAATCGTCACGGCCGTGAAAAAAGCCCTGGATGAGGCCGGCATCGAGATTCCCTTTCCCTACAGAACCCTTACCTTCAAGGAGCCCCTTGCCATACAGCAAACGGGCCCTGAGCGTGATATGACATGACATCCGATACCATTCTGCTGGACCACGGCAGCGGGGGAAAGATCGCCCACCGGCTGATCACAGAAACCCTCCTGCCGCTTTTCGACAATCCCATTCTCGCCCGTCTCGACGACGGCGCAGTCTTTGATCTGGACGGCGGACGCATCGCCTTCTCCACCGACACCTATGTGGTGGACCCGATTTTTTTCCCCGGCGGCAACATCGGGGATCTCGCCGTCAACGGAACCGTCAACGACATTGCCATGTGCGGCGCCTCTCCCCGGTATCTCAGTGCCGGGCTCATCATCGAGGAAGGCTTTCCGGCGGCGGACCTGGAGACGATCCTCCGGAGCATGGCCGATGCCGCACGGAAGGCCGGTGTGGCCATCGTCACCGGCGATACCAAGGTCGTTCCCCGGGGGGCGGCGGACAAAATCTTCATCAACACCGCCGGCGTGGGCGTGGTTCCGCCGGACATCAATGTTTCCGGCGGCAATGCCCGGCCCGGTGACATTGTGATTCTGAGCGGCACCATGGCCGACCACGGCATGACCATCCTGACCCAGCGGGAAGGGGTCCGCTTTGAAACCCCCATCCAAAGCGACAGCGCCCCCCTGAATCATATGGTGGCCCGGATGCTGGAGAAGGCCGGAACCGGTGTCCATGTCCTCCGCGATCCCACCCGGGGCGGCGTGGGAACAACCCTGAACGAAATCGCCATCACAGCGGATGTCGGCATTCGAATCCATGAAGACCGGCTCCCGGTGCGGGACGCGGTGGCGGGCATCTGCGAAATTCTCGGATTTGATCCCCTGTACGTCGCCAATGAAGGAAAACTTCTGGCCATTGTCGCCCCCGGACAGGCCGACGCGGTCCTTGCGGCCATCCGGGCGGATGAATTCGGCAGGGACGCCTGCATCATCGGCGAGGTCATCAGCGATCACCAGGGCAGCGTCTTCATGGAAACCCGGATCGGCGGAACCCGCATCGTGGACATGCTCAGCGGTGAGCAGCTGCCGAGAATCTGCTGAAGGAAGAAAGGATCATGATCAGAACATTCGGATACATCACCGGCATTCTTCTGCTCCTCCTCTCCGGATGCGGCAACACCGGAAAACAGGAGGTCCAGATCCAGGGGCATACCATGGGGACGACCTTCAACGTCAAGGTCGTCACCGAAGGGAAGAAAGAACTCCCGGAACTGGCGGAACGGATCAACCGGCGACTCCGGGAGATCAACGCCAGCATGTCCACCTACGACCCGGACAGCGAAATCAGCCGTTTCAATCAACTGGCGGAGACAGATACGCCCTTTCCGGTCTCCGAAGACTTTCTGGCGGTGATGGCCGTGTCGAAACAACTCTACGACCTCACCGGAGGGGCCTGGGACGGAACCCTGGACCCGCTGATCAATCTCTGGGGATTCGGCCGTACGGGACAGAAAGATGAACTGCCGGACCCGGCGGAAATTGCAGCGGTGCTGCCGCGGGTCGGTTTCCGGCATATTGAACGCACTCCCGAAGGCGCACTGGTCAAAAAACGGGTCGATGTCACCCTGGATCTGGCCTCCATCGCCAAAGGCTTTGGGGTGGATCAGGTGGCCGGGGTTGTCGCCGACAGCGGCTATACCGATTTTCTGGTGGAGATCGGCGGCGAAATCTACGCCGCCGGGGTCCGGCCCGACGGCAAACCGTGGCGGATCGGCATCAATCGTCCGGACCCGGCGGCGGGATTTGCCGAGGTGTACAAAGTCGCCACCCTCCGGAACCGGGCCTTTGCCACCAGCGGGGATTACCGGAACTTTTTCATGGCGGACGGCAAACGGTATTCCCATGTGCTGGACCCCCGGACCGGTTACGCCGTCGCCAACGGCGTGGTGAGCGCTTCGGTCATCGCCGGCACCTGCACCTTTGCCGACGGGCTGGCCACGGCCCTGATGGTGATGGGTCCGGAAAAAGGGCTTGCGCTGGTGAACCGGCTCAAGGATGTGGAATGTCTTATCATCGTGACATCCGCCGACGGCACACTGACGGACCACGCCTCCGAAGGCTTCCGGGCGGAACCTTTGGCTCCGTAAGATTCAGTTGACAGCAGGCATCAATTCTTTTAGGCTGTTGTGATGTCGATAAATCGTCTGTTTTTAATGTTTTATCTTTAATATGATTGAAAAAAATCCGGTTTAACGGACTTTATCTGTTATTCATACGCATAAGGGAGCGAGCCAGTGGACATTATTGTATTACTCAAACAGGTACCGGCAACAGAATCGACCATTGCGTTGGCCGATGACGGCAAGAGCGTAAAGACCGATACCGTCAAATGGGTGATGAACCCCTATGACGAATTCGCCGTGGAAGAAGCCCTCCAGATCAAAAAGAAACAGGGAGGAACCGTTACAGTCGTTTCCGTGGGCGGCGACAAGACCGTCGAAGCGCTCCGCACCGGTCTGGCCATGGGGGCGGACAAGGCGGTGCTGATCAATGATCCGGCCACAAAGGAGTGCGACGGTCTCGGTATCGCCCGGATTCTGGCGGCGGCCATCAAGGAAACGGGCTATGACCTGATCATCGCCGGACAGCGGGCCGTGGATGACGACAACTATCTAGTGGGCCCGGCTGTGGCGGAATTTCTGACGATTCCCCATGTGGGGATGGTCATCAGGGCAGAGGTCACCAACGGCACGATTCGCTGCACCCGCACCGTGGAAGGCGGCACTGTCGTTCAGGAACTGGTACTCCCGGCCCTGTTCACCACCCAGCGGGGGCTGAACGAACCCCGGTATGTGTCCATGCCGGGCATCATGAAAGCCAAGAAAAAACCCGTGGATACAAAAACCCTTGCCGATCTGGGACTGGATGCGGCCTCCCTTGCGCCGAAAGTGCAGGTGACCGCCATGACGCTTCCGCCGGAACGGAGTGGCGGCCGAATGATCGAAGGCGACTCGGCCCAGGCCAAAGCCGCCGAACTGGTCCGGGCACTCCGCGAAGAAGCGAAAGTGATCTGAAGAAAAGAACAGCCTCTGCTGTCGCGGGTGAACCATCATTTCCTCCGGCAGACGTATGGCCGGGCAGTTGATCATTGCACGAGACTGGGTACAATACAGAAAATCGTCTGATCCGTGATCCCGTCTGAAGGCGAACGGATCATCAGACAGATATAAGGAGAAGAGAATGGCGCAGGGTGTACTGGTGATAACGGAACAGGTGGACGGCACTTTCCGGAAAGTGAGCTATGAAGCCGTCAGTGAAGGAAAGCGTCTTGCCGGAACGCTGGGCGGTAAACTGACTGCCATGGTCCTGGGTGAAGGCGTGGAAAGCATGGCCGGTGAACTCGGCGAATACGGCGCAGACAAAATCCTGGTCGCCGATGACGCCTCCGTGAAGGAATATCTTGTGGACGGCTACACCACCGTACTGGCGGAGGCGGTGGAGAAGACGGAACCGGCCCTGATCCTGATCGGGGCGTCCATGACCGGCAAGGATCTGGCGGCACGGCTGGCGGCACGGCTCAATGCGCCCCTGGCGATGGACTGCGTCGAGGTCCGGGCCGAAGGCGGCAGCATTACCGCGACCCGGCCCATGTACGGCGGCAAGGTACTGGCGGACGTATCCCTCACCGGAACGCCCGCTGTTGTGGCGATCCGGCCCAATGCCATGTCCATCGAAAAAACGGCCGGTGAGGGAACCATTGACAAACTGATGGTATCTCCCGGCGACACACGGATCAAGTTTATTGAAAAACAGCTGGAAACCGGCAAGACAGAACTGACCGAAGCCGATGTCATCGTCGCGGGCGGCCGCGGCATGAACGGTCCGGATTTTTCCATCCTTGAAGAACTGGCCGAAACGCTGGACGGTGCGGTCGGGGCGTCCCGTTCCGCTGTGGATGAAGGCTGGCGGCCCCATTCGGACCAGGTGGGCCAGACCGGAAAGACCGTCTCCCCCGGTCTCTATATCGCCTGCGGCATATCCGGGGCCATTCAGCATCTGGCGGGCATGTCCTCCTCGAAGGTGATTGTGGCGGTCAACAAGGACCCCGAAGCGCCTGTCTTTGCCCGGGCGGATTACGGCATTGTCGGTGACATTTTCGACGTCGTCCCGGCCATCACCGCCGAAGTGAAAAAGCTGAAGGGATAAATGGATCAACCATCATCAAAGACCGTCCATCTGGTGGGGCTGGGATGCGCCCGGAACCAGGTGGACAGCGAAGGCATGCTGGGACGTCTCGCAGAGGCGGGATGGGAAATCGCGGACGAACCGGATGCGGCAGCGGTGATCATTGTCAACACCTGCAGCTTCATTGAACCGGCCGTGGACGAGTCCATCGATACCATTCTGGAACTGGCAAAGTTCAAAACCGAAGGAAACGTCCGCTCCCTGATCGTGGCCGGATGCCTTCCCCAGCGGTACGGAGAGGCTCTGGCAACGGAACTGCCCGAGGTGGACGTGCTTCTGGGAACCGGGGCCTGTGATCAGGTTGTCGCGGCGGCAGAAGGAACCCTGACCCCGCCGGCCTGCCTCCTGCCGGACCCGGACGCCCTGCCCGTTTCGGCGCAGAACGCGCCGCGGATTCGCGCCGTTACCCATACCGCCTATCTCAAGGTCGCCGAAGGATGCAGCCGGACCTGTACCTACTGTATCATTCCCCGGCTGCGGGGACGCCAGAAAAGCCGGCCGGAAGCCGATATTCTGGCGGAGGCCCGGCAGCTGATCGATGCGGGGGTGCGGGAAATTGTTCTGGTGGCCCAGGATACCACCGGCTATGGCCGGGATATGGAAGACGGAAAAACCCGCCTTTCCGGGCTGCTCCGGGCGCTGTCGGATCTGGCGCCGCCGGAGACATGGATCCGGGTGCTGTACGGTCATCCGGAAAGCCTGGATGAAGAGACCATCGGGATCATCGCTGAACGGCCCAATCTCTGTTCCTATTATGATCTGCCGGTCCAGCATGCCGCCGATACGGTACTGAAACGGATGGGACGGCGGCATCCGCAGGAGCAGCTTCACCGCATGTTCCGGACCATCCGGGAAACGGATCCAGACGCCGTGCTGCGGACCACGGTGATTGTCGGATTTCCCGGTGAAACCGAGGCGGAATTTGAAGAACTGATGGACTTTGTCGCGGCGGTCCGGTTTGACCATCTGGGGGTTTTCACCTATTCCGACGCCGAAGACCTCCCCTCCCACCGGCTGCCGGAGCCGGTCTCCGGACGGGTGGCCCAAAAACGCCGTGACCGGCTCATGGCCCTTCAGCAGGAGATTTCGGATGAGAACAACCGGAAATACCTGGACAAGACCCTGACCGTTCTGGTGGAAGAATCTTCCGAACCGGGCATCTTCACCGGGCGAACCCGGTTTCAGGCCCCGGAGGTGGACGGGCTGGTCTATGTCCATGCCGGCGGCAGGCCCGTCACCATCGGCGATTTTGTCACGGTGACCGTCACCGATACCCTTGAATATGATCTGGTCGGGGAGGCGCAGTGAGTGACGATCTGAAACAGCGTATCCTGGGCCGGGTCACCGATGACCTGATCGCCATCGAAGCCGCCCTGAAAGCGAATCTGGGGGCGCATCTCAAGCTCGTCTCCGATGTGGCGGGTCATGTTCTGTTCAGCGGCGGAAAGCGGCTGCGACCGCTTCTGATGGTCCTGGGAGCCCGCCTGTGCGGGTATGACGGAACCCGGGGGCCTTTCTTTTCCACCATATTCGAGTACCTCCACGTCGCCACCCTGATTCATGACGATCTGGTGGACGGCGCGGAAATCCGCCGGGGAAATCCCGCCGCCTATTCGCTCTGGGGCGGACCGGTGGCCGTACTCACCGGTGATTTTCTTCTGGCCCGCTCCCTCACCATCGCATCGGAGGCGGAAGATCCGGCGGTCATCCGGGTCATTGCCGGGATCACCGAAAACATGTCCCAGGGGGAAATCCATCAACTGACCCAGAAACGGAACCTGGCCCTTTCCGAAGCCGAATACATGGAAATTATCCGGCGGAAAACAGCCGTCCTGATCGAAGGGGCCTGCCGGGTCGGGGCGCTGATTTCCCGTGCGCCACAGGAACAGGCCGATGCTCTCGGGGCCTACGGCTACCATCTCGGCATCGCATTTCAGATGGCCGACGACCTTCTGGATTACACAGCGGATACGGCGGCGCTCGGCAAGGCCGTCGGTGCGGATCTCCGGGAAGGGAAACTGACCCTGCCGGTCATCCGGTCCCTTGCCGCGGCGTCGGCTGAGGAGCGGGACCGGATTGCAGCCATGATCCGTCAGGATGATTTTTCCGCCGCGGACTTTCAGCAGCTTGTGGCACTCCTTGGATCACTGGGCGGG
>JBEPXL010000021.1:0-16185 GCA_041641935.1 Desulfobacteraceae bacterium
GACAAAGCCAAACTTGATAACACTGAAATACATGATGCAAATGCAGAAGATGAGGAGGTAGCCGCAGAACAGGCGGAGGACAGTGACGCATCTGCGGACGGTGATGCGCCTGATGCAATCGGGGAACTCGAAGACCGGCTGGAAAAGGCACAGGAAGAGGTTCGGGCGGAACATGACCGGTATACCCGGCTCTATGCCGAGTTTGAGAACTACAAAAAACGCTCGTCCCGCGAGATGCAGGAATTCCGGAAATTCGCCAATGAAAATCTGATCCGGGAACTGCTTCCCGTGATCGACAATCTGGAGCGGGCGATTCAGTCATCCGATACAGCGTCGGAGGGCAGTTGCATTCTTCAGGGGGTGGACATGACCCTGAAAGAAATCATGCGTGTTCTGGAACGGTTCAATGTGCAACCTGTTGAAGCGCTCGGCCAGCCGTTCGATCCCAACTATCATGAAGCTGTCGGACAGGAAGAAAGTGATACCGAAGAAGACAATATTGTGGTGAAGGAATTCCAGAAGGGCTATCTCCTGCACAACCGCCTGATCCGGCCTGCAATGGTCATCGTATCCAAAGCAAAACCGAAAACGGAAACCGGTGAATCCGGTCAAGACGAACATACCGATGAAAATGCGTAATATGCAGTAGACTGCATATTCAATATCCGAATTTGAAGGAGGAGAAGAAATGGCAAAAGTTATAGGCATTGACTTGGGAACCACAAACTCATGTGTGGCGGTCATGGAAGGAGGAGACGCCAAGGTCATCACCAACCCCGAAGGCGGCCGGACCACGCCTTCCGTCGTCGCCATATCCGAGAGCGGAGAACGGATGGTGGGCCAGATCGCAAAGCGGCAGGCCATTACCAACCCGGAAAATACCGTCTTCGGTGTAAAACGGCTGATCGGCCGCAAGTTTGAATCCGGTGAAGTGCAGCGGGATATGAAAATTCTGCCCTACAAGATTGAAAAGGCGTCCAACGGTGACGTGCGGATCAACCTGCGGGGAAAACAGTACAGTTCTGCCGAAATTTCATCCTACATTCTGGCACACATTAAAAAGTATGCCGAAGATTATCTGGGGGAACCGGTAACGGATGCCGTCATCACCGTACCGGCCTACTTTGATGACAGCCAGCGTCAGGCGACCAAAGATGCCGGAAAAATCGCGGGGCTCAACGTCCAGCGAATCATCAACGAACCGACAGCCGCGTCTCTGGCTTATGGTCTGGACAAGAAGAAGGAAGAAAAAATTGCGGTCTTCGACCTCGGCGGCGGAACCTTTGATATTTCGGTTCTGGAAATCGGCGATGGTGTGTTTGAAGTCAAATCGACCAACGGTGACACCCATCTGGGCGGGGAAGACTTCGACCTGCGGGTCATCGACTTTCTGGCGGACGAATTCAAGAAAGACCAGGGCATCGATCTGAGAAACGACAAGATGGCCCTGCAGCGGCTCAAGGAAGCGGCGGAAAAGGCGAAGATGGAACTTTCCACGTCCATGGAAACGGATGTCAACCTGCCGTTCATCACCGCCGACGCCAGCGGTCCCAAGCACCTGAACATCCGGATTACCCGGTCAAAGCTCGAAGGACTGGTCAGTGATCTTCTGGACAAACTGGAAGGCCCCTGCAAGATGGCAATCAAGGATGCCGGTCTGAGTGCATCGGATATCAATGAGGTTATCCTGGTGGGTGGTATGACCCGTATGCCGGCGGTTCAGGAACGGGTGAAGAATATCTTCAACAAGGAACCCCACAAGGGAGTGAACCCGGACGAAGTGGTTGCCGTCGGTGCGGCCATTCAGGCCGGCGTGCTTCAGGGCGACGTGAAAGACGTTCTGCTTCTGGACGTCACCCCGCTTTCGCTGGGAATTGAAACCCTGGGCGGCGTGATGACCAAGCTGATCGAAAAGAATACCACCATCCCGACCCGGAAGAGCCAGGTATTTTCCACGGCGGCGGACAACCAGCCGGCTGTGTCGATCCATGTCCTTCAGGGAGAACGGGAAATGGCAGCGGACAACAAGACCCTGGGCCGGTTCGATCTGGCCGATATTCCGCCCGCGCCCCGTGGTGTGCCCCAGATCGAAGTGACGTTCGACATTGATGCCAACGGTATCGTCAATGTCTCTGCCAAGGACAAGGCCACCGGCAAGGAGCAGTCGATCCGGATCACCGCCTCCAGCGGACTCTCCGAGGAAGAAATCGAGAATCTGGTCAAGGATGCGGAACTCCATTCCGAAGAGGACAAGAAGAAGAAAGAACTGGTCGAAGCCCGGAACCATGCCGATGCGCTTATCTATCAGACGGAAAAGTCACTTCGGGATCTGGGAGACAAGGTAGAGACCTCCACCAAGAGTGATGTGGAAGCAAAGATCAGTGAACTGAAAGAGGCAATGAACGGAACCGACACCGACAGAATCAAGCAGTTGAGTGATGCACTGACCCAGGCATCCCACAAGCTGGCGGAAGCCATGTATCAGCAGGCGTCCGGTGGAGAGCCGGGGGCAGGTGGCGGCCCGGAGGGCGGTGCAGGTCCGGAAGGTGGCGCGCAGACCGGCGCACAGGAAGATGAAGATGTGGTAGACGCAGATTTCGAGGAAGTCAAAGAGAAGTAATTTTTATCCGTCTTCAGCCGCCAGTATGTACAGAAATCCCGCGGGTACGTTTTCACTGACGTGCTGCGGGATTTTCTGTTTGTACGGGAGTTATTCTGTCATTCCACCTGGTTCAGTACCTTTTCAAAAGCCTGCAGATCGTTACATCGGAAAACCTGGCGGAAAAGGGATTTTAAGGTATCCTGATCCTGAATTTTTTTGATCCGGTCTGACATGTGAGGCGGAATAGAGTCGAATTTTTCCATGAGTGCATCCTCAATCATTTCACGAGCATTTTCTTTTTTCCCTTCCTCCATCCCTTTTTCCCTGGCTACCTCAAGAACATCTAACATTTTGATTTCCTCCCATAGTTCCTGGATACGTTCTTTATCAATCAGTTTGTTGGAGATGATCAGGGTGGCCGCCAGCAGTCTGGCCGGTATTTTTTCCCCATGGAACAGTTCTGTTTCAAAACGGATCACCTGCTCTACGATTTCGCTGCGTTCTTCTCCGGTTTCCCTGCCATAGAGGGGAAGAAAGACCAGCTCCAGCCAGTTGTCAAATTTGTCTTCCCGCACCAGACCGCGAATTTCTTCAAGTCGTTTCCGTCCGTCCCGCTGGCTGAAATCAATTACCGTTGGTGAATATGTGCCGCTGCCGGTGCTGATCCTTTTTTCGCCGGTATACACACTGCCGGATGCCAGAATGATATCCGTTATCTCTGGCCCCCACTGCTTCGCTCCCATGAAATGATAGGCGGCAAAGCGGTACAAATCCACTTGTTTCAGATTGCGCTGTTCTTCAATATGGTACAGTTCTCCGGCCTCATCCCGTACCATAATATCCACCCGGCCTGATGTTACGGAAATATCCGCCGGTTCAAATCCGAACACATCTTCTATCCGCCCTGTTTTTACACCGATAACTTCCAGCGTCTGCCCCCGGAGTGCTTCTGCCATCCATTTGACGATGATATCATAATTCTGGGCGTAATCGGTTCCGTTTCTGCTTTCCATAATCTTTTCCAGGAGGATCGACAGGTCAATTGTTCAGCAGGGGCGAAATCAGTTCCGCCCCGACCGATGATCATTTCTGGTACCAGTTTCCCTGTTCATTCTGGAGCCACTCGCCGGGTTTGGCCAGTTCGCGAAGCTGTTTTGCCCGCTGCTGGCCGACCAGTTCGGGGGAGACGCCCTGCTGTTTGGCGATGGCCTGATAGACAATGGCACGGTCGGCATTTTCGGCCTGGACCACCTCCGGCTTTTCCCGGTTTCCGCCGACAAATTCAAGAAACCCCTTGTTGTTTTCGCCGACGATCCCGCGCGACTTCAGATCATCGATCACCGGCAGCCGTTCTTTCATCCGCTCCTTGACCGTCTGCAGATCCTGGGCCATTGCGCCGGAAACACCGGTCAGGGCGATTGCCGCGATGATCCACAGAGACAGTTTCAACAGAATATGGTTTCGCATCCGATCTTCTTCCTTTCACTGAAGTTGTTTGTTGTCCATCGGGATTACTGTGCATCCGCACCGGCCTTCTCCGTGCTGCTTTCCACGGTCACGCCTTCTTCTCTGGCCTGGTCAATATCGTCAAAAAAGTTATCCAGGGCACGGTCTACCTGCACCCTTACATTGACGTTGATGGTCATGGGTTTTACCTCCACCACATGTTCGGTGCGGATCGGATCCACCGCGACCCGGTGGCGGGTACATCCTCCCGCCGTGATGGCGACAAGAAAAGCCGCCGTCAGTATGAATACTGGTTTCCACATGATATTCTCCTCGATTCGGTTTACTGAATCATTTCCAGAATGCCTTTATACTCCAGAATTTTGTTCAGGGGCATTTCCAGATTCACGTTGAGACGGATTCCCTGAAAATTGGAAAGCTGGCCTTCACCGTCCACCCGGACAAATCCGCCGGCTTCTTCCCTGTAGACAAAGGGAAGGGGACGGGTTGGTTTTCCGTCAAACTGCAACTGCAGCACCATTACATCCTCCACGGTATTGATCCGGAGCCGCACCCAGTCATAAACATAATCTTTCAGTGCGGCCTGCGCCAGTTCAATCTGTCCGGACTGGGGAGAGCCTTCCGGCATTCCGGCGGTCAGCATTTCCGTTCCGGTGACATGGATGGTACCGTTTTCACCGGGGGTTGAATAAAGAAACCCGTCATCAAAACTGAAGTCTCCCTTTGCAAACCGGACCGGAATCTTGCCGTTGACGGTTCCTTCTCCTTCCGCCTCTGCCGCGCCGAGCTGTTCCAGCAGTTCCGCCAGACGGAGCCGGTCACAGTAGAGAATCAGGTCATATTCGGCCACGCCCGGCACAATCCGGATGGCCTGCGCATTGACGGTTCCGTCGCACCAGTTGAGCCTGCTGTTTTCCACCAGCACCGATTCACCGGATTCGATCTGAAACTGGATGCGGATATTGTTCAGAACAATCCGCCCGGCCGTAATCCGCTCTGCTGTCAGTATCTGCCCCGGCGCGCTGCGCAGTTCCATCAGGCGGGGCATGGACAGGTTCAGGCGGATATTCTCTATCTGCACCTTCTGTTCCGCCGCTGTCAGGGTGGTTATATGAATGTCTGTTTCCGCCGACATTCTTGTTCCCCTGCCGTCACTTACAAATGCGCCGGAGAGATCAACCGTTCCGCTGGCAGTGAAGCCCGCTGCCGCCGGAATGACGGTCCCGAGGTTGAGCGGTGCATCTGTTTCATACCGGCTGCGGAACTGTACCGCCGTGCGGGGTTCCGGTCCGAAAAAGGCGGATTCACCGTCCATCTGCAGCCCGAAGCCGGAAATGAAGCCGCCCCGGAGATCTCCCCCGAAGGCAAGTCCTGTTTCGCTCTGACGGAGAAACCCCTGCCATCCGCCAAGGCTGTACTGATCCCAGCGGACGGTTCCGGCAGACAGGTTTCCCTGTTTTTTCATTTCCTGCCACGGCCACCGGAGCGGTAAAGATGCATCAATATCCGTGATCGCGGCTTTGGCGACCCGGATTGAACCGTTGACGAGTTCCAGTTCTCCGGTTACACCGTCATCTCCGGACCAGGTTCCGTTGAAAAAGATCCCCGGAATCTGCAGGATGGTTCCCCCTGCCGTTATCCGGGTTCCCGGTCCGGACAGACGGAGCGTTGCGCTCAGATTTTTACCGCTCCGAAGGCTTCCTTCCAGGACGACGGTCGGCACCATAATCCATGTTCCCGACGCTGCAATCCGCAGATTGGGTACGCGCAGATGGTAATCCAGTGTCGCGGCGGCATCCTCGCCTTTGCCGGAGAGCGTCAGCACCGGTCCACCACCGGAAATGGCAAGTGTTTTACTGAATTGGACGTTCCAGGGCCGGTTCCGGTTTACATGGGGAGTTATTTTTCCGGCGGAAAGCTCAGCTTTCCATCCACCGGTTCGGGACCAGGTTCCGGAGAAGGTTCCGGCGGTTTCCACCGGTGCGGTGACGAGAAAGGCATCGGATGGCCGCTCCGGGAAAGACTGCAGTGCCGCCTGAAAATTGCCGTCCGCTTTCCATCCTGCTTCAGTGGGATGAACGGTTCCGGTAAGGCGGGAGATGGTCACAGGAACCGGAGATACCAGTGCCAGACTGGTCAATGCCGCCTGCCAGTCCGTACCATTATCGGTTTCAATCGTCAGCCGGAGCGGTTCCCGGGCCATTGTGTCGTCTGCCGTCTCGGGAAAGGGGGCAAGCATCGTGCTGCTGAAGGCGGTGTGCCGGTTGCGGAAAACGGCTTCAGACCGGGCGGAAAGAATCTGAAACGGAGCAAGGGAGAGGGAAGCGCGGGACGTCAGGTCAAGTTCACCGGAAAGAGTCAGATCCGGAAACGCTGCGGTCAGTTCGGCAAAGCGGCTCAGCCGGAGCGCGTTTCCTTCGATCTGCAGCGCCAGTTTTCCGTCAGCAGGGGAGAGTTCAACATCAACGGAGAGTTTCTCTCCCACCGGATAGAGCCGGAATACCCCCTTCAAATCCTCCCGGCTTTCTCCGGTGGTGATCTCCGCTTCCACCGGAACCGGAATTGTCCGGTCTTTCCAGGTAAAAAAGATCAGGGCATTGTCCAGGATCAGGCGGTCGAAAGTGACGGGAAGGGATGGTTCCTGATCGGGGTCCGGTTCGGGAGAATCGGACTGAAACTGTTCCAGCAGGGCATTCAGGTCGATACTCCGGAAGAAGAAATTGCCGTCTTCAATGCCGCAGTAGAGTTCAACCCCGCTGAGGTGGATTGTTTCAATTTCGCGCCGGAGCAGACCGGTGGGGCCGTAAGCGACCTGAACCGATGCCACGGAAAGGGCCGGTGCCGATTCGGGACCGATCCGCAGTGAACCGATGTCGGTTTCAAAGAAGCTGAGGCGGCGGATGTTCCAGGAAAAGTCTGACAGTCCTGCTTCGCGCATCCGCCCGGTAAAAGCGGGAGAATTCAGATAGGCCGGGACAGAGAAATAGAGAAGAACCGGTACCGCAAGGATCAGCACCAGAACGATGATCAGGCCCCAGGCCAGTGTTCGTTTCACTGACATACGGTACCAGGCTCCTGCCGGTGAAGGATAAAGGAAAGAAGATTACATCGGTGTGACGCTTTCGGTGGATGAATCAGCGAATCTGGTCCAGTGCCTTCCTTACTTCTTCTTCCGTTACCAGCCCTCTGTCGATCAGAAGGTCATCGATACCTGCCGCCAGCAGGTCTTCATTGGCCAGGATCGTATCCAGTCCCTTGTACTGGATGTCTTTTCTGCCGCCGACACTGTAAAAGGTGTGGGTGAAATTGGTTTCCACTTTGGGCAGTACTTCTACGCTTGCCCCGAAGAAGATCAGATGATGGTTCATCAGCCAGTAGATTCCAAATCCTGCTGCGGCAATCAGCACAAATTTAATAATTCTGTCTCGCATCGTGGTCTGGATGCCTCCTTTTGAAGATCATATGGTTATCAGTGAATATCTCCGGAGTGCAGGAATGAACATCCTGCGGTAACTTCCGGATATTAATCGAGGTATCCGTTCCATGCAAGGAAAAACTGCCGGAACGGCCCCGTCATCCGGCTTCGGAACGTGTTTCCGCAGACACGGGGAAAACGTCTGTCACTGCAGACCCGGATGGATGCACCTTCTTCGCGTTGTCCTGTGACAGACCCTTTCCCCGATCCGGAAGAATTATTCGAGATGGACCTGCTTGACCGAGAGAATGATCGGCAGGGATTTGATCTCCTCCAGAACCGCCTCATCGGCCGGGGTATCGATATTGACCAGACAGACCGCACGATCATGACGCCGTCCCAGCTGAAAACGGCCGATGTTGATCTGGTGACGTCCCAGCGTGGTTCCCACGTGGCCGATGACACCGGGCTTGTCAATATTTTCAATGACGATCATGGACCCTTCGGGAGAGGCGTCCATGTAGACATCCCCGATCCGGATGATACGCGGATATTTCTTTTCGTAGATGGTTCCCCAGATTTCATTGGGTCCCTCTTCCAGCCCTTCCAGCCGCAGCTTGATCAGACTGGAAAAATCTTCGGGCATCTGGTCGCTCGTCTCCAGTACACGGATTCCCCTGTCCTGGGCGATGGCACGGGCATTGACGTAGTTGATGGGCGTATCGGTAAAGGCGCTGAGCAGTCCCTTGAGAAGGGCATGGGTCACGGGCGAGGTTTTCAGTCTGCAGATTTCGCCGCTGTAGCTGATGGTGACATCATGAACCCCGCGCACCAGCTGGCCCATGAGAGAGCCCATCCGCTCTGCCAGAACGAGGTGGGGCCGGAGCTGGTCCATTTCCTCCATCGTTACGGAAGGAAAGTTGACCGCATTGGTGATGACGCCGTCCAGAAGGTAGGCGGTCATCTGTTCGGCGATCATCCGGGCCACATTGTCCTGGGCCTCACCGGTGCTGGCTCCCAGATGAGGGGTGAAAATAACGTTCGGGTGATGCAGAACCGGCAGGGACGGATCCGGCGGTTCCTGGGGGAAGACATCCAGGGCGGCTCCGGCGACATGACCGCTCTCCAGTGCGGCGTGCAGATCATCCAGATTGATAATTTCGCCACGGGAACAGTTGATGAGCCGCACACCGGTTTTCATGCGGGAGATGGTGTCGGTATTGATCATGTTGGCGGTCTCTTTGATGCGGGGCACATGGAGGGAAATGAAATCGGAAGACGCCAGAAGTTCATCCTGGGAAACCAGCTTCACCCCCAGCCGGGTGGCCGCCTCTTCGCTCACATACGGGTCGGCGGCGATCACACGCATGGCAAGCCCGCGTGCCCGTTCCGCCACCACACGGCCGATATTGCCGAGGCCGATGATGCCAAGGGTTTTGCCGCTGATTTCCACGCCGGTCAGCTTTTTCTTTTCCCATTTTCCTTCCCGCAGAGATGCAGTGCCCTGGGGAATGTTCCGGGCCAGTGCGAGCATCAGCGAAATGGCATGTTCGGCAGTGGTGACGGTGTTGCCGCCGGGGGCATTCATCACGACCACACCCTGCCGGGTGGCGGTCTGCTGATCGATGTTGTCCACACCGATACCGGCCCGGCCGATGACCTTCAGTTTTCCGGCCTTTTCCAGCACTTCGGGCGTCACCTTTGTACCGCTCCGTACGGCCAGGCCGTCATATTCACTGATCAGACCGGCAAGCACTGCAGGATCATTGGTCGCCTTGTCATTGTCCACAACCACTTCGATCTTTCCGGTTGCTTCAAGTATCTCTTTTGCCACGGGGGACATGTTGTCCCGGATCATCACTTTGAACATGTCTGCTGCCTCACATCCTCTGTAAATTCATTGCTGCGCCATAAAAATAAACTGGAATTCCACGAAAAAAAGGAAGTTCCAGTCCGGTTTCCATGAAAGTTTCTACCTTCACATTGTTTAATTTCCATGAAAAGTCAATAAAAATGTGCCCGATTCCTCTCCTTGCATGAGGCGGGGACAGGCTTATGTTGTTTACAGGAAGGTTTTGTAAACATCAACGCAAGGAGGAGCGTATGACGGAAAGAGGTTTGTTCCGGAAAATCCCCGGATGGATTCTGCCGGTTTTTCTTTTGTTGCTGCTGACGAGTACGGCTTTCGCCGAAAAAACGCCCGACAGCAGAGAGGGACTGCCGCCGCTGATTCCTATTGAGGATTTCTTCCGCAATCCGAAACAGACGGCCTTTGCCATTTCTCCTGACGGAACGCATCTGGCCTGGCTGGCGCCCTGGAAGCAGCGGCTCAATGTCCATGTCCGGGCAGTGGGTTCTGACGGGGTCATCCGGGCCACGGAAGTGGAGGACCGGGATATTGCCGGCTTTTTCTGGGCCAACAACAATCAGATCGTCTATGTGCGGGATCAGGGCGGCAACGAAAACTTTCATCTGTTTCTGGTCAGCCGGGACGGCGAGGACCGGAACGATCTGACACCGTTTCCCGATGTCCGGGCGGGGGTGATTGACGATCTGGAGGAGCATCCCGATGAGATGCTGATTACCATGAACAGGGAAGACCCGACGGTTTTCGATGTCTACCGGCTGACCCTCAGCACCGGAAATCTGGAACGGATTGCCGAAAATCCGGGAAACATCACCGGATGGCTCACGGACCATGACGGCAGGCTGCGTGCGGCGGTTGCCAGCGACGGACTGCAGACGGTTCTTCTCTACCGGAAGACGGAGGAAGATGTATTCCGTCCGGTCCTGACCACCGATTTCCGGACGTCCGTTTCTCCGCTGGCCTTTACCTTCGACAACCGGCACCTCTTTGTCAGTTCCAACAGAGGGCGGG
This sequence comes from Desulfobacteraceae bacterium, assembly GCA_041641935.1. Lineage (GTDB taxonomy): Bacteria > Desulfobacterota > Desulfobacteria > Desulfobacterales > Desulfococcaceae > JBEPXL01. The sequence goes on from JBEPXL010000021.1 coordinate 10,363, forward strand.
ACCGCCGGGCGATTGTGGAACTGGACCCGGAAACCGGAAAAGAGATCCGGGTTCTGTTTGAACATCCGGAGGTCGATGTCTCGGCGCTTCTCCTGTCGGATCACCGGGAGGTGGTGGAAGGGGTGGCTTATGTCACCGACAGGGTCCATTACACCTTTTTCGATGAAAAGCGGAAGAAGATGCAGGAATATCTGACGTCCCGGTTCCCGGATATGAGGGTCGCTCTGGCCGACCGGAGCCGGGAGGAAAGCCGGTACATCGTCTCTGTCGCCAGTGACCGGTATCCCGGCGCGTTCTACCTCTTTGATCCGTCCGATAAATCCCTGAAAAAACTGGCGGAACTGGCGCCATGGCTCAATTCGGATCATCTGGCCCCCATGAAACCGATCGAATACAGGAACCGGGACGGGCAGACCATTTTCGGATATCTGACGCTGCCGGTCGGGGTGACGCCGAAACACCTGCCGGTGGTGGTCAATCCCCACGGCGGACCCGAGGCCCGCAGTGTATGGGGGTATGACGACAGCGCACAGTTTCTCGCCAACCGGGGGTATGCGGTACTGCAGATGAATTTCCGCGGTTCCACCGGTTACGGACGGGCATTCTGGGAAGCGGGATTCAAGGAGTGGGGTAAAGCCATGCAGGATGATATTACCGACGGGGTGCGGTGGCTGATCGACCAGGGAATTGCCGACCCGGACCGGATTGCCATTTACGGGGCCTCCTACGGCGGGTATGCCGCGCTGGCGGGGCTGGCCTTCACGCCGGATCTCTACGCCGCCGGGGTCAGCTATGTGGGGCCGTCCAACCTTTTTACCCTGATGGATTCGATTCCGCCCTACTGGAAACCGGCCCGGGAGAAGATGTATGAAAAAATCGGTGATCCCGTGGCGGACAGAGAACTGCTCCGGGCGGTTTCGCCTTTTTTTCATGCAGATCAGATGAAGTCGCCGCTTTTTGTGGCCCAGGGCGCCAACGACCCGAGGGTCAAAAAGGCCGAGTCGGACCAGATTGTCCGGGCGCTGCGGAAACGCAATATTCCGGTTCCGTACATGGTCAAGGAGAACGAAGGCCACGGATTCCGGAACCAGGAAAACCAGTTCGCGTTCTATCAGGCGCTGGAGGCGTTTCTGGCCCGGCATCTGGGGGGGCGGTCCAGTACGGATGCGGCGGTTCTGGAACCGCTGGAAAAGACGCCGGTTCCGGAGGCGCAGGAAGAGGCGGCGGGAACGGGAGAAGCGGAGGCATCACCGTAATCGGCGCGTGGTTCAGGTTCCGATGGGAACGGAAAAGCGGGGCAGGGTTCCTCACTTCAGGATGACATGCGGTGAACCTTTCGCGCAAAGGCTGCGGCATTTTCTGAGTCCCCCAGCGCCTGATAACACTGGGCGGCAAAATGGACCGCCTGCTTCGACGCCGGAAATTTCAGCAGCACATCCAGCGCATCCCGGTGCTGCCCCATATTCATCAGACTGACCGCCAGACAGAGATGGAGCGGTTCGCTCTCCGGGTAATTGCCCAGCCCTTCCCGCAGAAAACGGACGGATGAGGCAAAATCCCTGTCCTGCTGCCGGAGCATCCCCAGCCCCAGAAAGGCACGGTGATCCGGTGCATACCGGAGCGCTTTCCGGTACAGTGTTTCCGCCGTTGCCGCCTTGTCCGGAATGGCTTCGATGCGGGCATAATCGCCGTGGGTGAAGGTCATCGCCAGCCGTGAAAGAAAATCGGCATGAAGTGGATACAGCGCCGGATCATCGATCAGTTCCACCGCTTCGGCGTACCGGGGAAGATGCCGGTAGAATTCCGTCCGCAGCGTTTTTCCGAATGCCAGAACATCTTCCCGGGACAGATCCGGATCATATTCAAAATAAAGAATATCTTCCATCGGCCGGTTCCATATCCAGTCCGGGATATCGAATTTCCGGCGGAATTCTTCATACAGGGATGTACCGGGAAAGAGCGTCAGCAGATAGAAAATGGTGGACAGCGGCTTGATCTGCGCCATCAGGTCCAGGGTCTCCCGGATCGTCTCCCGCGATTCCCCCGGACAGCCGTAGATGAAATAGGCCCGTGCCAGAATCCCGTACCGGGTTGTGAGCCGGAAGGCGGTATGGATATCTTCCGTCCGGAGCCGTTTGTTGAGCCGCCTGCGAATCTGTTCCGAGCCGCTTTCCACACCATAGCTGATCTGCACACACCCGGCCATCCGCATCCAGCGCAGTACCGTTTCATCCACACAGTCGACCCGCGAAATGGCCGCCCAGGTCACCCTGAGCCTCCGCGCCAGTATCTCTTTGCAGACCGCGATCGTCCGTTCTTTTTTTAAGGTGAAGGTATCATCCGAAACAAAGAAGAAGGTGACGCCGCGGCGATACAGCCGTTCCATCTGGGTCACGAAATAGTCCGTTGAATGATACCGGACCCGCCGCCTCCAGAACTGCGGTGAGCCGCAGAACGCACAGTCCGCCGGGCAGCCGCGCGTCAGCACCAGATGCTGAAAGGTAAAATACTGCGCCGGATCGGGCAGTTCATCCGGATCACAGAGCGGTTCGGCCGGTTCGGTGCGGAAGGGGACATCCTCTTTCATGAAACCGATCCCCCGGATCGTCTCCAGCCGTTCCGGTTCCTTGCGGTCAAGACACCGGACCAGTTCCAGAAAGGGATATTCGCCTTCGCCCATGACCGTGAAATCGACCGCTTTCGGATATTCGGACAGAAAAAAATCCCACAGAAACGTGGCCCCGACGCCCCCGAAAACCACCCTGACCTCCGGATCAAGGGATTTGGCGCATCGGGCAAGGTCGATGGCCCCCCACCGGTTGGCATTGAAGACGGAAAAGCCGATGATATCAGGCCGCCGGGAAACGAATACTTCCCGGATTTCCGCCGGTTTTCCTTTCAGATGACTGAAGTTGAGGACTTCCGCATCATGGCCGTTTTCCCGCAGCAGTGCAGCAATATAATACAGCCCGATGGGCACAACGGTGGCGTCTTCTTCATGAATCCTGTCTTCCAGACAGTAGGGATAGATCAGCAGAATTTTCATGACAGCAGTATTACCACTGGTTCCGGCAGAATTTCAAGCCCCGGAATGGCATCGGACCGGGCGCAGGAGGAATGGTTGACAGGCGTGGAATCTGCTTTACTTTTTATTCTAAAGGAAGAGAAGTATTTCAGGTTGTGTCTTTGAACCCATCATGCGATGCAGCAAAGCATGGTCGCATGACCGATATGGAGGTAAGGAGGGCTTGACATGATTGACATGGAATGCATTTACGAAAAAGGGTACCATTTTATTATCGGCCTGGTATTCGCGCTGATCGGCTTTATATTCCTCGGAATGGGCATTACGGTTCTGCCGATCGTCGGTTTCTTTATCGCGTTGCCGATTCTGGGCCTGGCCGTTTTCTTCTTTAACAATCCCAAAAACAAAGAATGCATCATCAAGGAAAACTGACTACCATCCGCCGCCCGCAGCATGATGAAAGCCCGGTTTCCGCCGGGCTTTTTTACGCCTCCATCAGATAGAACACCTTTACCGTTTCAGCGTATCATAAGCAAAGCCTTCACCTTACCCAGCACATCGAGCAGCGTCCGTTGATCCAGACTGCATTTATATGCTGCCTGTCGTACCCGCCAGTCCAGGCATTTCAGTTGATCTGACAGAATAACACCGGTTACACCGGCGCCTTTCGGAATTTCCACCTCAAACGGATATCCCTTCTGCTGATTTGTAATCGGGCATACCACAGCCAGACCCGTTACACCATTATAAGCAGAAGGTGAAAGAACCAGGGCCGGACGTCTCCCCGCCTGTTCATGTCCCGCCTGGGGATTCATGTTCATCCAGATGACATCTCCCCGGTCCGGAACGTATGGATTTACCATTCTTCATTTCCCGCCGGGTTTCCCATATCTACTTCTTTGTGAAGGTTATCGGCGCTGATACCCTTCAGCAAATCATCAAGAGAGTACTCAGGGACATCCGAAGCAGGTTTGATCAGCAAACAGCCATTTTCAACGGTGATGACAACGCGTGTTCCTTCCTGAAAAGCGATATCCTGCGCATAAACCGCCGGTATGCGGATTGCCAGACTGTCACCCCATTTCTGTATACTGGTTTTCACTGCGTTACCTCCCAGGTTCCATAATCATGGTCCAAAACCAGAGTATATCCTTCGGGAAGACAGAAAGCAACCGCTACAGCAACACAAAGATGAACGGGTAAGTTTGTTCTATACATCCACCACCTGCCGGAACAGCGCGGCGGAATCAAGTGTTTTTCCTGAGCCCATGACGATGGTGGAAAGGGGATCATCCGCCACACGGACCGGCAGTCCCGTTGTTTCCGCCAGGAACTGATCCAGATTTTTCAGCAGCCCCACTCCGCCGGTGATGACGATGCCGTTGTCGATCACCGTTGCCGTCAGTTCCTGGGGGGTCCGGTCCAGCACCATTTTCATGGCCTCGACAATGGCCTGCAGCTGTTCTTCAATCGCCTCCCGGACTTCGACCGCATTGAGCCAGAAGATTCTGGGCCTCCCGGACATTACCTCCCATCCCTTCACTTCAATCCGTTCCGGGTTCGTCTCATCCGGGCAGGCGTTTCCGATCCGGATCTTGACCATTTCCGCCGTCCGTTCCCCGATGATGAAGTTGTATTTCCGCTTGATGTACCGGAGAATGGCCGCGTCCATTTCATCCCCGGCGATCCGGATCGAGCGGCTGGCGACGATACCGCCCAGGGAAATCACTGCCACTTCGGTGGTTCCGCCCCCGATATCCACTACCATGTTGCAGGTCGCCTCGGTAATCGGCAGCCCCGCCCCGATGGCGGCGGCCATCGGCTCCGAAATCAGAAACACAGCCCGTGCCCCGGCCTGTTCGGCAGATTCCTTTACGGCCCGTCGTTCAACCTGTGTAATCCCCGAGGGAACCGCGATAATCATTCGCGGCTTGAAAAACGGAGTCCGTCTGCGCACTTTCCGGATAAACGCATTCAGCATTTCACCGGCCACTTCAAAATCGGCGATAACCCCATCCCGCATGGGGCGGATCGCCTTTACATTGGACGGCGTTTTCCCCATCATCCGTTTTGCATCCAGGCCCACCGCTACAACTTCCCTGCCATGACCGTTAATCATGCGAAAGGCAACCACGGACGATTCATTGAGAACAATTCCCCGTCGCCGGAGATAGACCAGCGTATTGGCGGTTCCCAGATCGATGGCCATGTCATGGCTGAAGAAGGAGAGGAACTGGTCACGGAACCCCAGAGGCCGCCCACCGTTCCGGGAAGGAGAGGCGTCCTGCGACTTCGCTGCAGGTCTCGGCAGGCCGGTCCGGAATGTATCCAGAGAACTGCCCCTGGCGTTATCGCCGGAACTGCGCTGTACCGGTTCCGGTGCGGCAGGCCGTGGCCTTTCTACCTGTTGAAGCCGCTGGTGGCACTCATGACAGACAATATGACTGCGGAATTTGTGACGGGGTTCCAGTTTACCGATTTTCTGCTCACAATTGGCACAGGCTGTAAGCGGAGGAGGGGGCGTTGCGACGGGCCGGGGCGGCGGCTGTGGTGTCTTTTTCCGGATAAAGAAACGGGCCCCGCACGGCGTACACCGGGCATGGATGCCCCCATCGGGAATTCGGGCAGGATCGACCCTGTGGGCAGCCTTGCATCGGGGACATTGGATTTTCATATACCTGCCTTTTCCTTACTTGTAGCGGTTAGGGAAGCCTGTGATAGTAGGACTATTTCAGATTCCGTACAAAAGCGCAATGCGGTAAACATGTATTTCCGGATGGGGAAATAGCTAATCTTCA